>NZ_JBHYMF010000044.1:0-46723 GCF_042742855.1 Streptomyces sp. NPDC058877
GAACTCGACCTCCTCGTCGGTGCCGACGACGTCCTCCTGGAGCTCGCCCTCGCCGGAGCCGTCGGCTGGATCGCCGGCTACCCCAACGCCTTCCCGAAGGCCTGCGCCCTCCTCTACCGGGCTGCGGCGGCCGGCGACCTCGCCACCGTGCTCCCCCTCTACCGGTCGCTGCACCCGCTCTTCCGCTGGGACTCCAAGACCGAGTTCGTCCAGGCGATCAAGCTCTCCATGGACCTCGCCGGCCACCCCGGTGGAGCCTCCCGGCCACCCCGCCTCCCGCTGCCGCCCGCGGCGCAGGCCGTCGTGCGCGCCGCCACGGAGAAGGTCCTCGCCGAGGGCCACGCGTAACCGAGGCCCTCCCTCCGTCCGTCCGTCCGTCCGTCCATCCGTCCGTCCGTCCGTCCTCCCGAAGGTGACCCCATGCGCACCCGCCACGTCTACCACGCCGTGGACTCCCACACCGAAGGCATGCCCACCCGGGTCATCACCGGCGGCGTCGGGGTCATCCCCGGCGCCACGATGGCCGAGAAGCGGCTCCACTTCGCCGAGCACCTCGACCACGTCCGCACCCTGCTCATGTACGAGCCGCGTGGCCACGCGGCGATGAGCGGCGCGATCCTCCAGCCGCCCACCCGCCCCGACGCCGATTACGGAGTGCTCTACATCGAGGTGTCCGGCCTGCTGCCGATGTGCGGCCACGGCACCATCGGAGTCGCCACCGTCCTCGTCGAGACCGGCATGGTGCCGGTCGTCGAACCGGTCACCACCGTCCGCCTCGACACCCCGGCGGGACTCGTCAGCGTCGACGTCCGGGTCGAGGACGGGCGTGCCTGCTCCGTGACCCTCACCAACGTGCCCGCCTTCTCGGTCGGGCTCGACCTCAAGGTCGACGTCCCCGGATTCGGGAGGGTCACCTACGACCTGGCGTACGGCGGCAACTTCTACGCCTTCGTCGACCTCGACTCCCTGGGCCTGCCCTTCAAGCGCGCGCACAAGGACGAGCTGCTCGCGGCCGGGCTCGCCGTCATGGACGCCGTCAACGAGGGTCCCGACCGGCCGGTCCACCCCGAGAACCCGGCCTTCGCCGGGGTGAAGCACGTCTATCTGACCGCGCCCGGCTCCGACGCCGTCCGCTCGCGGCACGCGATGGCCATCCACCCCGGCTGGTTCGACCGGTCCCCGTGCGGCACCGGCACCAGCGCCCGGATGGCCCAGCTGCACGCCCGGGGACTCCTGGCCCCGCACACCGACTTCGTCAACGAGTCCTTCATCGGCACCGAGTTCACCGGACGGATCATCGGCGAGACCGAAGTGGGCGGGCTGCCGGCCGTCGTCCCGACCGTCACGGGGCGCGCCTGGATCACCGGTACGGCCCAGTACTTCCTGGACCCCCACGACCCGTTCCCCGCCGGTTTCCTGCTCTGAGGCGGCCCCGGCCCGCCCCATGACCCCGACTCCCGCGACTCACCTGACGGTCGGAGAAACGTGACATTGTACGATGCTCCTCCGTGACTTCTCGGAGGACGCACGATGGGTGACCTGAAACAGTACGGTCTCGTCAGAGCGCAGGAACGGCTCCGCGACCAGGTCGGCCACGCCCTCCGCGCGGCCCTGATCGCGGGCGAACTGCGCCCCGGCCACGTCTACTCGGCCCCCGGGCTCGCGAGCGACCTCGGGGTCTCCGCGACCCCGGTCCGCGAGGCCATGCTCGACCTGGCCCGGGAGGGCCTGGTCGAGCCCGTGCGCAACAAGGGCTTCCGGATCACCGAAGTCAGCGAGCGGGACCTCGACCAGTACACGGAGCTGCGTACCCTCATCGAGGTCCCCACCATCGGGCGGGTCACCCGCAGGGCCACCCGGGCACAGCTGGAGGAGCTGCGCCCGGTGGCCGAGGAGATCGTCTCGCGCGCCCGCGAGCACGACCTCATCGGCTATCTGGAGGCGGACCGCCGCTTCCACCTCGCGCTGCTCGCCCTCTCCGGGAACGAGCGGCTCGTGGAGACCGTCGGCGAACTGCGCAAGCGCTCCCGGCTCTACGGTCTGACCGGCCTCGACGAGGCGGGCAAGCTGGTCTCCTCGGCCGAGGAACACGTCGAGCTCCTCGACCTGATGATCGCCGGGGACGCTCCCGGGGCCGAGGCGTGCATGCTCCGCCACCTCGGCCACGTCCGCTCCCTGTGGGCCGACGCCGACGAGGGCGGTCCGAACTGATCCACCGGCACGGGGCCTACGCCCCCTCCGGTGGGACGATCGACCGCTTGAGGACCTTCCCCGTCGGTCCCTTCGGCAGCGCGTCCACGAACCAGATCCGCCGCGGATACTTGTAGGGGGCGACCCGCTTTCGCACGTGGGTGCGCAGCTTGGTCGGGGAGAGCCCGCTGCCAGGCCGCAGGACCACCGCGGCGGCGATCTCCTGCCCGTGCACCGGGTGGGGGACGCCGAGCACTGCGGCCTCCGCCACGTCCGGGTGGAGGTGGAGGACCTCCTCCACCTCCCGCGGGTACACGTTGAACCCGCCGCGGATCACCACGTCCTTCACCCGGTCGACCACTCGGAAGTCACCGGCCCCGTCCCGGGTGCCGAGGTCACCGGTGTGCAGCCAGCCGTCCCGCACCACCGCCGCGGTCGCCTCGGGACGCCGCCAGTATCCCTTCATCACGTTGTGGCCGCGGATCACGATCTCGCCGACCTCACCGTCCGGGACCTCCTTGCCGTCACGGTCGACCACGCGCATCTCCACGCCCTCGATCGGCACCCCGATCGTGCCGGGGGAACGCGGCCGGTCGATCCGGTTCACACAGGCCAACGGGGACGACTCCGACAGCCCGTACCCCTCCAGCACGGCGCAGTCGAAGTCCGACTCGAAGCCCGTCAGCACCGCCACCGGAAGCGGAGAACCACCGCACAGGCAGACCCGCAGCGAAGAGACGTCGTGCCGCGCCCGGTCCGGGTGCCGCAACAGCAGCGCGTACATGGTGGGGACGCCGAGGAAGACCGTGACCCGGTCCCGGGCGATGACGTCGAGCGCCCCCGCCGGATCGAAGCGGGCCATGAGGGTCAGGCAGCCCCCCGCGGACACCGCGCAGTTGAGCCCCATCACCTGCCCGAAGGAGTGGAAGAGCGGCAGTCCGCCGAAGACCACGTCCTCCGGACCGAGCCCCAGGACCCGCACCCCCTCGTCGACGTTGCGGCGGACGTTCCGGTGGGTGAGTTCCGCACCCTTCGGGGCCCCGGTCGTCCCGGAGGTGTAGAGCACGACCGCGGTGTCCTCGGGAGCACGGGCCGTGTCCACGGGCACGGGGGGCCGGGCCTCCAGGAGCGCGGTGAACTCCGACGGTTCGACCGCCAGGTACGGGGTGCCCGCCAGCCGCGCTCCCCCGGCCGCCTCCGCACCCTCCTGGTGCCAACCGAGGAGCAGCGCCGCCCCGGCGTCCGCCAGACAGTGCCGCACCTCGCCCGCGCGCAGCAGCGGGTTGAGCGGGACCACGATCCCACCCGCACGCAGGATGCCGTAGTACAGCACGGCGAACAGCGCGCTGTTGGGCAGCGAGAGGGCCACCCGGTCACCGGAACCGACACCGCGCGCCCGGAGCAGCGCGGCGGCCCGCCAGGCCAGCGCGTCGAGCGCACCGTACGACAGTTCGTCGGCGCCGAGCCGGAGTGCGGTCCGGTCGGGGTGCGCCGCCGCGCTCCGGGCCAGCAACGCGGGGACGGTACCGTCGTCGACGCTCATCAGAAGGGCTCCTTCGGGGCGGTTGGGATCGGGCGCGGCAATGCGGTGCGCGGCACGGTGACCGCCGTCAGCAACAGCCCGTCGCGGACGAGCCACCGGCCGTGCAGGACCTGCGGGAACGCGAAGCCGTCCGGCCGGACCGGGGGAGGGGGCACCAGGATCCTGACCCGGAACCGGCCGGCAGCGACCCCGGACCGCCCGCCGTGCGCGCCGGCCCCTCCCCCCGCACGCGCCGGTGCGCGGGGGACCGGAGGGCGACCGCGCCCTCCGAGCCGGTGCTCCTCCCCTTGCCCGGGCACGCGGGCACGCGGGCCCTCCGCCGTGCCGTCGAGCAGCCATGAGGCCTCGGCGTCCTCGAAGCCGAGCCAGGCCCCGCCGTACCCGCTCCAGGCCTTGTAGACGGACTCCTTGGCGCTGAACAACAAGCGGTCCCAGCAGATGTCCGACCGCCGTGCGGCGAGCACCCGCAGCCGTGCCCGCTCCGGCCCGAACGCCACCGCCCCGAGGACGCCCCGGGGCAGGGGCGCGTGCGGTTCGGCGTCGATGCCGAGCGCGAGCACGCGGTCGGCTGGTGCCACCGCTGCACCCCGGAAGCCCGCACAGTGCGTGATGCTGCCGATCACGCCGGCGGGCCACGCCGGCGCTCCGCGCCGCCCCCGCAGGAGCGGCGCCGGTGCCGCCCCCAGGGCGGCGAGGGCACGACGGGCACAGAGCCGGGCCGTCGCGAATTCGCGACGTCTGCCGGGCACGGCACGCGCCACCAGGGCTTCCTCCTCGGGGAACAAGCCCGCCGGCTCCGCGTCGACGGTTTCCTCCGCGCAACACGCCCGGCCGGCCAGCACCGCGTCCAGCAGCGGCGCCCCGCCGCCCCGCACGCTCACGCCCGGGCGCCCGACGCCGCGCCGTCGCGACCCCCGTGCCCGGACGTCTCGGCCCCGGTCGCCGGGAAGCGGGCCCAGCTCGCGATCCGCTCCACCAGACCCGCGTTGTGCCGGATCCAGCGGAAGTGGTCGAGCTTCCGCCCGCCGGCATCCGCCGACCGGTAGCGCCAGCGCTGGACACGGGCCGACGGAAGCTTCCCGCACAGATGGTCCACGGCCCCCGGCGGTGCCAGGGCGTCGCCCTCGACGTCGACGGCGAGCACGGGCAGATCGACGTTCCGCAAGGCGGCCTCGTAGTCGGCGACGGAACCCCGGGCCCGGTACCGGCCGGTCCGCATCTGCCGGGCCCAGTCCCGCATCAGTCCCACGGACTCGCGCCCGCCGAAGCCGAACCGGTTCCCCGGCCAGTAACCGAGCAGCTCCGCACCGGCCACGCACAGCAGGCTGCGCCCGAGCCAGCGCAGCCCCGGCCGGCGGTCCGACTCCGCTCCGAGGGCGCGCCACCAGGCCGAGCCGCTCGCGACCAGCACGATGCCCGCGAGGCGCGGTTGCCGGAGGCCGCAGTGCACCAGGCCGAGCTGGCCGCCTAGGCTGTGCCCCAGCAGCAGTCTCGGCGCGTCGGGGAAGGCCCGTTCGACGGCGTCGAGCACCGCGCCGAAGTCGTGCTCGACGAGCTCGCGGTAGCCGAAGCGGACCCCGCGCACCGGTACCGGGGTGCTCTCCCCGTGTCCCCGCAGGTCCGTCGTCACCACGGTCGCACCCCGCCGGTGCAGCGCCCGCACCAACGGGGTGTAGTGGCGGGCCGCGGTGCCCATGGCGGGGAGGACGACCACGACCGGTGCGGTGCGCTCGGGACGGGCGAGGGCCCGGACGACGAGCGTGGCACCGTCCGGAGCACTGAGCTCGGCGAGCACGGGGAAGGGAGGCGTCCTCGTCGTCATGTCCGCCTCCTGCCGTCCCGCGGTGCCCCGTGACCGCCTCGTGAAGCCTTCACCGTGCTCCGTTCCGCCCACCTCGCGGTGCCCCCGTCATCCCACGCACCCGCCGGTCATCGCCCCGGTGTCCTCCAGGCGCCAGCCGATCACGCCGGCTCCCCAGGTGACGCCCGCGCCGAAGGCCGCCACGCCGAGCAGGCCCGTCGGACCGAGCAGACCTTCCCGCCAGGCCTGGTGGAGGGCGAGGGGGATGGAAGCCGAGGAGGTGTTGGCGACCCGTTCGACGTTGAGGTAGAGCCGCTCCGGCGGGACGCCGAGCTCCTTTCCCACGGCCCGCACGATCCGTGCGTTCGCCTGGTGGGCCACGAACAGGTCGACGTCATCGGCGGTCAGTTCCCGCCGGGCGAGGACGTCCCGGGCCGCCTCGCTCATCCGCTCCACGGCCTGGACGAAGATCTCGGGGCCGTCCATACGGAGCTTCCGGTCGTACCTGTCGGCGTAGAGCAACGGGATCAGGTTCCCGTCCGAGCCGAGCCGGAAGGCAGGATCGGGGGTGCCCTCCGCCACCGCCTCCACGTCTGCGAGGACCACCGCCCCGGCGCCGTCGCCGAGCAGCACCGCGGTCGACCGGTCCTCGTGGTCGGTGATCCTGGTCAGCGCTTCGGCCCCGCAGACCAGGACGGTGCCGGCACGCCCCGACTCGATCAGCGCCACGGCGTGGTCGAGGGCGTACACGAATCCGGCGCAGGCCGCGTGCAGGTCGAAGGCAGCCGCCCGGTCCGCGCCGAGCCGGGCGGCCACCTCCACGGCGAGCCCGGGCGTGGTCCGGTCGGGCGTCGTGGTCGCCACGACGACGTGCCCGACCTCCTGCGCCGTCCGTCCCGACTGGGCGAGGGCGGTCCGTGCCGCGGCCAGTGCCAGATCGGCGAGGTGCCCGTCCTCCGGAAGGAAGTGGCGCCGTCGGATGCCGGTTCGCTTGACGATCCATTCGTCGGAGGAGCCGATCGCGGCGAAGTGACTGTTGGGGACGGCGCGTTCGGGAAGCGCCGAGCCGATGCCGACGATCGTCGCGGTCATGAGGGGTCCTCCTTGCCGACGCGGGGCGGGGCGCTGGTACCCGGGGGCTCGCCCAAGGCGTTCACCCCCATGCGGACGGCGTGCATCCCGCCGTCCGCATGGACGATCTCCCCGGTGACGGTGGCCGCCAGGTCGGAGAGCAGGAACAGGACCGGGCCGACGAGCCGGGCCGGGTCGGCGCGACTCCAACCGAGCGGTGCCTCCTGCTCCCAGCGGTCGGCGATCCGGTCGAAGCTGCTGATGGCGCGCCCGGCCACGGTCTCCACCGGGCCCGCGGCCACGAGGTTGACCCGGATGCCGGAACTCCCCAGGTAGAGGGCGAGATAACGGCAGACCGCGCCCAGCGTGGCCTTGCCGACCCCCATCCAGTCGTACCCGGGCCAGGCGCCCGACGCATCGAAGTCCAGCCCGACGACGCTGCCCCGGCCCGCGCCCCCGGCTCCGCCCTCGCGCAGCAGCGGAGCGAGCGCGGTGGTCAGGGAGTGCAGCGAGAACGCCGCCGTGCGCAGGGCGAGCGTCATGCTCTCGTCGGGGGTGGTGAGGAAGTTGCCGCTGAGCGCTGAGCGCGGAGCGGCGGCGATCGCGTGCAGGACGCCGTCGACCGCGCCCCAGCGGCGCTCCAGCTCCTTCGTGAGCGCGTTCAGGTCCTCGGGGCGCGTCACGTCCAGTTCGAGGACGTCGACCGGATAGGGGAGCCCGGAGGCCGCCGCTTCCGTGATCCGTCGGGTCCGCCCGAAGCCCGTCAACAGCACTTCCGCGCCCGCCTCCTGCAGCGCACGGGCGGTGTGCCAGGCGATCGAGTCGTCGTTCAGGACGCCGGTCACCAGGTAGCGGCGCCCCGAGAAGCCGAGCAGGTCGGGAACGCCGTGGGAATCGCGGGACGTGTGCATCAGGACCGTCCTTCCACGGCCAGTACCAGGGCCGCGTTGTGTCCGCCGAAGCCGAAGGAGGTGGAGAGCCCGAGGAGCGTGCCCGCCCCCGCGCCGGGAGTGAGCTTGCGCGCCGTGCGGACCAGGTCGAGGCGACCGAGCGCCGGGTCCGGCCCGCGCAGTCCCGCCGTCGGGGGTGCGACCCCGTGCCGCAGTGCCTGGAGCGTGACGATGGCCTCGACCGCGCCCGCCGCCCCGAAGAGGTGCCCGAGGGCGCCCTTGCTGGAGGAGAGGGGCAGCCCGGCGAGGACCGAGGGCCCCAGGACGCCGCGCAGGGCCTCGCACTCCAAACGGTCGTTGAGCGCGGTGCCGGTGCCGTGCGCGTTCACGTACGCCAGCTCCCCGGGTGCCGCTCCGGCCTCCCGCAGCGCGAGCGCGACGGCCCGGCCCGCTGGTTCGCCGGAAGGGTCGGGCGCGGTGACGTGGTGGGCGTCCGAGGTCGCCCCGTACCCCCGCACGACGCCGAGGACCTCGGCCCCGCGCCGGGCGGCGCCCGCGGCCGTCTCCAGGACGAGGACCCCGGCTCCCTCACCGATGACGAAGCCGTCCCGGCCCTCGTCGAAGGGACGGGGGGTGCCGCTCGGTGACAGGGCGCCGGCGTTGCCGAAGGCGGCGGCCACCAGCTCCGACGAGGACGCCTCCGCGCCGCCCGCGACGACGGCGTCGGCCGCTCCGGAAGCCAGCAGCCGCATCCCCGCACCCACGGCCTGGGCCCCGCTGCTGCAGGCCGACGCGACGCACAGGCTCTCGCCCTGGAAGCCGTGCCGCATGGAGAGGTGGGCGGCTGCCGCGTTCGCCATCATCTGCGGGACCATCAGCGGAGACACGAACCCGGCCCCCTCCCGCTCGTACACCTCCCGCTGTGCTTCGAAGGACGCCGTGCCGCCGAGGCCGCAGCCGATGACGCAGGCGACCCGGTCGGCCGGCCAGGGAGCCCGCTCGGTCCCTCGCTTCCCGGCCCGGGCGAGGGCCTCCTCGGCCGCCACCAGAGCCAGTTGGGTGAACCGGTCGGTGCGGCGCACGAGGTTCCGCGGCAGATGGTCGGTGGCGGTGAAGTCCGCCGGCCGCACGGACGGATGGCTCCCGGCGACCGCGGTTTCCCCGGCCACGCCCCGTTCGTGCAGCACGCGGGCTCCCACGCCGAGCGGAGTGACCGCACCGAAACCGGTGACGACGATCGCCCCGCCCCGCACCGGATCACTCAACTCCGGCCTTCTCGCAGCAGAGTTGGAGGATCTGGCCGACGGTTTCAATGCCGTCGAAGTCCTTCGTGCGGACCGGCACGCCGAGCTCGCGCTTGACGGACTGCGCGAGTTCCACCATGTCCAGCGAGTCGATTTCCAGGTCGTCGAGCGCCGCGCCCGGCAGGACGTCGGCGGCATCGACGCCCAGTTCCACGAGGGCCTCGGTGATGAACTGCTCGATGGCGGTGCGGTCCAGTGTCTCGGACATGACTCTCCCGTGCGGTGTCGAACGGCCGGATGGGGCGGGAACCGGACGGCGACCGGCAGGTGCCGCCGTCCGGAAGCTGGGGTCAGGCGGCGAGCTTCGAGGCGTGGTACGGGGACCAGTGCCACTGGCGCCAGTAGCTCTCCGCGATGTCCACCCATTCCTCCAGGCGCGCGGCGCTGTCCAGGAAGCGGGAAGCGCTGACCACCAGCCAGCTGTAGACGGCCTGGCTGTCGCGGCAGCCGCCGCACTCCCCGGAGGTGCAGCAGAACTGCAGCGACTCGTAGTCCGCGCCCCAGGCGGCGAAGCCCGGGATCACCGGGTTGCCGTTGGCGACCCGCTCCTCGTGGGCGGGGTGGTCGACGCTGAGGCTCGGACAGACCTCGTACCCGAAGCGCGCCCCCCAGTGGGAAGTGCCGGTGATGAGGCTGCGGATGAAGTACGGGTGGCTGACCACGGCCTCCGGAAACGCCTCCTTGACCCGCAGGGCCTCCTCCAGGACGCGTCGTTCGTTCTCGATCCGGATCGGATGGTCGGTCCCGTGCTCGCTGTAGAAGTTGAAGGTGACGATGTTGCCGTTCTCGGCGATCTTGCGCACGGTCGGTTCGAGGTACGGCAGTCCGGCCTCGGAGAGCGCGAAGATGAACAGGACCCGCGGATCGTCCCGGTAGTGCGAGAGCGCCGTGTCGAACAGGCCGGTGAACTTCGAGCCGTTGACCCGGATCGCGCGCAGGTCGTCGTCGAGCGGCCCCCCGCCGAAGATGCTGACGGCCACCGCGATCTGCTCGAAGCCCTGCACGGGCATCGGCCGCAGGCCGTTGGTCGAGATGGTGACGTACGGCAGTTCCTCGACGAACGCCTCCACCCGGCGCAGCACCAGGGTCGGCTCACCGCCGATCAGGGTCGCCTGGTTGACGCCCTCGTCCCGCAGCCGGCGGGCGAAGGCCCGGATCCGGTCCAGGTCCGAGAGCTCCCGCACGGCGGTGTCGAAGCCGCCCTCGAAGTACCAGCAGCCCTTACAGCGGATGTTGCAGTTGTTGGTGAGGTGGACCTCGCAGGAGCGCACCTCCCGTCCGAGCCGGCGCAGCCGGTGCAGCCGCTCGGCGAGGTCGGGACGTTCGGTCAGGAGGGCCGCGGTGCGTTCCTTCGCCTCGCGGCGGCCGAGCGGACGGGGGGTGATGGTCAGGGGGGTGGCCATGGCGGTGGGAACTCCTCGATCGGGCTGCGGGCGGTGTTCTCTCGCTGTCTCGGGTCTCCCCGTGCCGGGCTACTCGGGGACCTTCAGGCCGAGGTTCTCGATCCGCGGGGTGACCTTCGCCCGCCAGACGTCGCGGGCCTCGCCGTTGGTGGTCTGCCGGAGCCCGAAGCGGACGGCGAGCTTCGAGCGTTCCGAACGTGCGCTTCCGAAGATGCGGACGAATCCCGGCCACAAGCGGTCGAGACCCTGCTGGAGCGCCTCGCGGCCTTCCTCGGTGCGGGCGAGGTTCCGGCAGACCCGTGCGCCGTGCGCGATGTGGACCTTCTCGTCGAGGATGATCGTGCGCACCGCCTCGGCCCACGGCTTGTAACTGCTCTGTGCGAACTCGGAGATCATCACCATGGCGGTCTCCTCGCCGATGTACGAGAAGATCCCGCGCTCCGCCCAGGTGGTGCAGGTGTGGAACTCGTGGCCGGCGAACAGGTCGCGATCGGCGAGCCGCTGCTGCTCCATGTAGCCGGTGTCCACGCCTATGTCGGCCAGGATCCGCTTGCCGATCTTGTAGTGGTCGTACTCCTCGACGGCGCGCTCGGCACAGACCTGTCGCTCTTCTGCGTTCGGCGCGAGCGGCAGGAACACCTGAATGTAGTCATCGGCGCCCGAGAGTTCGCCTTCGGTGTTCACGATCATCCCCCGGACCGCGATCTCGCGGTAGTCCTCGGGCATGGCGAGGAATTCCTCGGGGGTGCGGACGACGACTGCCTCGTCGACGGGAACGGAAGATGCCATGGTGATCCACTCGCCTCGCTCGTTCGACTACGACCCGGAAAACCGGACTGCGACTCGAAAGCCCAGACCCGCGAACCGAAATGCCAGCCCCGCGCCCCGATGAGCTCGTGTCTCGACCGGCCCGAGTCCCGAGGGGCGCACATCTCGACCGACCCGAGCCCCGAAAGGTTTTTGGCCTGAAAGGCTCGTGACCCGAAAGGTCCGCAACCCGAAGGTCGTAGGACCCGAAAGGTCTGTGAAGCGGAAGACCTCGCACATCGCGGAGGGCATCGCGGTGCACTTCGGTCGATGGAACGGTTCGAACGCTATCCACGGCACGGCCGTCCATCAATGAGTCCCACGATCGGAATGGCCGATTTCCCAGAGGCATCCACGGTGCGGACAGAACCGTGCGGCAAACGGCCCACGGCGCGTCGGACACGACGGCAAGGGAACATCCGGCCTCCTTTCCCGGCACCCACCAGCGAGAGCGGGGAGAGGAGGGGAATCTTCCGAATGGGTTGTGCACGGCTGGATTCCCACGGACCGCAGTGTGGCTGGATCAGCACGGTGAAGAGCTGTGCGATGCACAGGGAAAGGAAGACAACTCAGCCATCTGCGGCGGGAATCGAACGATCTGGACACGCTCCTGAATCTCTATATGCTGACGCCATGCTTCCTGCTGCCTCCGTGCCCGCGAACGCGACCTCCTCCACTCCCTCCGTGCCCGCGCCGGCCACGGCCTCCCGCCTGGCCAACGTCGGCTCGTCACCCGTGCGGGAGATCCTGGCGCTCACGGCGAGGCCCGAGGTGATCTCGTTCGCCGGAGGGCTCCCGGCCCCCGAACTCTTCGACGTCGACGGGATCAGGGCGGCGTACGGGAAGGTCCTGAAGGACTCCCCGCAGCAGGCGCTCCAGTACTCGACGACCGAGGGCGATCCCGGGTTGCGCACCGCCGTCGCCGCCCGGCTCACCACACGCGGACTGCCCACGGAACCCGATGACCTCCTCGTCACCACCGGCTCGCAGCAAGCCCTGACGCTACTCACCACCGCCCTCGTCGAACCGGGCGGCGTGGTCCTCGTCGAGGACCCCTGCTACCTCGCGGCCCTGCAGAGCTTCGGGTTCGCCGGTGCCCGGGTCGTCCCGGTGCCCACCGACGACCAGGGCATCCTCCCGGAGGCCCTGGAGGAGATCGCCTCCCGCGAACAGGCCACCCTCCTCTACCTGGTGCCCACCTTCCAGAACCCCACGGGACGGACCCTTCCCGACGAGCGCCGCGCCGCCGTCGCGGCGGCAGCCGCACGGCACGGGTTCTGGATCGTCGAGGACGACCCGTACGGCGAGCTGCGCTACGACGGCGAGCGCGTCCCCTGGATCGCGGCCCACCCCGCAGCGGCCGACCGCACCGTCCTGCTCGGCTCCTTCTCCAAGGTGATGGCCCCCGGGCTCCGACTCGGCTTCCTGCGCGCCCCCGCCGGGCTGCGCCGCGCCTGCGTGATCGCCAAGCAGGCCGCGGACCTGCACACCTCGACCATCGACCAGGCCGCCGCTGCACGTTATCTACAGGACAGCGACCTCGATGCGCACGTCGCGGTGATGCGCAGCGCCTACCGGGAGCGCAGGGACGCGATGCTCGAAGGCCTGCCGGCCGCACTGCCCGAAGGGAGCCGGTGGAACAGCCCGGAGGGCGGCATGTTCATCTGGGTGACCCTGCCCGAGGGCCATGACGCGACTGCTCTCCTGCCGACCGCCGTCGGCCACGAGGTGGCGTACGTGCCCGGGGCGCCGTTCTTCTGCGGAGAACCCGACCCCGGAGCGATGCGGCTGTCGTTCACGACGCACTCGGCCGACGAGATCAAGGAAGGCCTCCAGCGGCTCGCGAAGAGCTTCGTCCGATGAGGGACACCGAGCTTCCGGCGCGCGGCCCGCAGACGGCCTCCGCAACCGAGGCCTTGTCGCCGGACGAACTGAACACGCTCGTCCAGCGGCAGTTTCCGGACTACGCAGCCTGCCGGGTCACCGAGGCAAGCGGAAGCCGGCTCCTCATGGAGGCGGACGGGGCCGGGCTCCGCACCCGGCCCGGCGGCACGATCTCGGGCCCCGAGCAGGCCGGGCTCGTCGACCTCGCCGCCTTCCTCCTGATCAATGCACGGCTCGGTCGGTCCACCCCGATGGCCCTGACCACCTCCCTCCAGATCAGCTACCTCAACCGCCCCCGCCCCGGCCTGCTCCGCGTCCACGCCCGCATGGCCAAGTTCGGCCGGCGCCTCTGCGTGGTCCTCGCCGAGCTGAGCGACGGAGCGGGCGATCTGGCCGCCTCGGCCACCGTCACGTACTCCGTCCCGCCACCGGACGCGGTCCGGGGAACCGGCTGAGCGCCGCCCCGCCCCGTGCGCCGGAGGGCGCCTCGCTCGTGTCCTCCCCGGCATCCGCACCATCGCCCCGTGTCGTTGTTGGGCCGAACGAGTGAGGAGCGGGAGGATGGGGCCATGAGTAGGTACGAGAGGTACGACGTCACCGACGAACAATGGGAGGGCCTCGCCCAGGTACTGCCCCTGCGCGGCCGTGACGAATGGCCGTCCAGGGTCGACCACCGCACGATCCCCGAGCAGTACGAATCCGCCGAGCAGCGCCGCATGGTCGTGCTCCGCGTGCAGGTCTTCGCCGACGCCCGTGAGGTCGCCGAGTACCTCATCGCCCAGATCCCGGTGCTCCTCGACCTGACGAGCGCGGACACCGACGTCGCCAAGCGGATCCTCGACTTCAGCAGCGGCGTCGTCTTCGGCCTCGGCAGCGGCATGCACCGCGTCGACCGGAACGTCTTCCTGTTGGCCCCGGCCGGCACGGAGGTCGAGGGCGCGGAGGGCGAGGAGGACGTCTTGGACGGCCGTACGGCCGGCGTCCCCCGATCGTAGGAAGGCCGCTTCGCCGTAACGGTTCATCAGGGAAGGCCCTGCATACGGTCCGGGCATGGACCTCACCACTGGCTCCGCGCTCGCCCACCCACCAGACGACCGCCCCTCCGACGCCGCTCCCCCCTCGACCGTGCCGCCTTCCTCCACCCCCGCCGACCGGAACCCCGCGGGGTGCACCGGGGGCGCCGGGACGTGGACGCCGGAGCCCCCGGTGCACCGGGTTCCGGCTTCCGGAACCCGGGAGACCGGGTCCCGCGCCGACGACCCCGGTCCCTCCGGAGGCCGCACGGTCGGAGCGCGCGTGCCCGGGGCCCGCACGGGTGGCACCGGTACTTCCGGAGCGGCCACCGGCGGACCCCACCCCGCCGTCCCCGCGGCGCGGGCCCCGCTCCCGTCGGAGGGACGGGACGGGAGCCCCGTCCCCCGGCCGGCCGTCACCGAGCTGCGGCTCTCCGCCTTCGCCGGGCAGGGCGCAGCCGTGCATGCGCTCGGACCGGTCACGCTCTTCGCCGGCCCCAGCGGCAGCGGCAAGTCCACCACCCTCCGGGCGTACGAGGCCCTGGCCCGGCTCGGCGCCGGCGATCCGCTCGACGAGGCGTTCCCCCACGCCGCCGACTGCATCCCCGACCGCGCCAGGCCCGATGCCCAGGGCAGGCGCGGCTTCCGCATCGGATGCACGGTCGACGGACCCGAAGGGCCCGTGCACCTGGACCTCGCCGTGCAGGCCGAGCCACACCTGAGGATCGTCGGTGAGCGGCTCACCCGCAGGGGACGCACCCTGTTCGCCACCGCGCTCCGCGACCCCGGCCGCAACACCGTCCAGGCCGAGTGGCACACCGCGGGAACCGCCCCCGTCACCCGTGCCCCGCTCCCCGACGACCTGCTCGGCACGGCGCTCCTACCGCTGCGGGTCGCGGGCAAGACGCAGGGACAGCTGGAAGTCCTCGCCGCCGCGGAGCAGATGGTCATCGGACTGCGGTCCGCCTTCGCCTGCGACCCCAGGCCCGAAGGGATGCGCGCCCCGGTCCCGCCCGGAGAGGGACGGCTGCGGCGCGGCTGCGGCAACCTCGCCGAAGTCCTGCACCGCACCCACACCGACTGTCCCCGGCGCCACCAGCGCCTCGCGACCGTCGCCGGAGCGGGCTGTGCGGGGCCCGTCACCGGTCTTGGCGTGCGGCGACTCCCGGACGGCACCGTTCGGGCGGTCCTCGAACGCGGAGATCGCCCCGCGACCCCGCTGGGACGCCTCGGCAACGGTGAGCTGCGCTATCTGGCGCTCGCGCTGACCTTGCTCACCGGACCCGGCGTCCTCGAAATGGACCGGATCGCCGAGGTGCCGGACGCCATGCAGGGTCTGACGGTGCTCGCCGACGGCCTCGACCGGGAGCTCGACGGCCGACAGACGGGGGAACTGTTGCGGCTCGCGGCGGACATCGCGGCCGACGGGCACATCCGGGTGGCGGGCACGGTCGGGGAACGGGCGGCGGGGCAGGCGCGCCTGACGCCCGGGGTGACGGTGGTAGACCTGTGCGGATGACGGACAACGACGTATCGGCACTGCAGCGCAGACTGGTCGACTTCGCGGCGGCCCGCGGGTGGCAGCCTTACCACACGCCCAAGAACCTGGCTGCGGCCCTCAGCGTGGAGGCCTCCGAACTCCTGGAAATCTTCCAGTGGTTGACGCCGGAGCAGGCGGAACGGGTGATGGAGGAACCCGAATCGGCGCACCGGGTCGCCGACGAGGTCGCGGACGTGCTCGCCTACCTCCTCCAGTTCTGCCAGGTGCTCGGGGTCGATCCGCTGGTGGCGCTGGCGGCCAAGATCGATCGGAACGAGGTCAGATTTCCCGTTCGAGGGCCGGGCGGAGGGGCCGAGGAGGGGGGAACGGGCGAAGATCGTCACTCTTCGGAGTGATCAACTTTTCCCCGTCAGGCTTCCTGTCCACAGATTTCCGAATTCCCCTGGTGTTGGGGCTCAGGTCGCCTCACTCTGGGTAGTGGAGTCAGTGGGCAGTAAGTCGTACGAACGGGGGCGGTGTTGATGGATGCGGAGCGACTCATCGCGCTCGGCCGGCGGGCGCTGGCAGAGAGCGGGACGGCGCAGGACATCGTGGCGGAGGCCTGGCAGGCCCAGGCCCTCGCCCAGGCGATAGGGAGTCGTCTCGCGCTCTGCGGGCCGCTGGAGCTGCGCGGCGAGGCGCGGGGGCTCAGCGAGGTCGGGGAGTATCCGGTCTGGGGGGCCGACGGGCCGCGTGCGGCCCGACTGACCGAAGTGGCCGACCCCTGGGAGACGTTGGCCGCGTTGGGGGACCTCTTGGGAGAGGTGGGGATCGCACTCGTGGGAGTGGCCTGTGCCACCGACGAGGAGGCGCTCTATTGGCAGTGCATCGAGGCGATCGACGCCGCCGACGAGTCGAGTGACCGGGTGCGGGGAATGCTGCGGCGCCTCGCCGTGCGGGACGGAGAGCGAGCCCGCCCGCCCGACCCCGCCCGGGGGAGAGCAGGCCCGGGGCGGGACCGGGGGGCATCGTGGTAGCCCTCTTCCGGGTGGTGCCGATCGGAAGGAGAGGACTTGCGCCGGCGCGACTTCCGCTCGTACGGCGCGGGCGCGGGCCGCCCGGGTGTACCGGCCTCGCCCCGGCGCCGTCCGGGCCCGTGGGCTTGGGGGGTGGTGCCGCCCGGGGTGGACGCAAGCCCGTGGGCTTGGGTGTGGGGGCGACGGCACCGGCGGATCAGCGCTGCTCGTCGCCGAAGTGCTGGTGCTTGGGCTCGGAGTCGGTTTGGAGCGGGCTGGCGTGCCGGTCGGAGGTGGACTGGAGGTCGGCGTCCAGCTGGGAGAGGTCGGCGGAGAGCGCCGCCATCAGTTCCTCCATCTGCTGGAGCAGCCCCTTGGGGGCACCCGTGCCCTGCTGCTCGGGCACGGACTGCGACGCCGGTTGTTCGGGTACGGCCTGCTCCGGCACGGCTTCCTGGGACATGGCGGCCTCCTCGGCCCGGGCCCCGCCGCCGAGGACGGGGTCGTGAGAGAGCGACGCACCGGCAGCGGCCGGCCGGCACGCGGGCCGGGCGGTCCGGCTCCGTCCGAGCCAACGACGGGTGTCGGGCCCCGGTCACTGGCCAGGGCGAACGGGGCCCGCCAAGGGGGCGGATATTCACCCGACCGAGCCGGGGCGGTCGAGGGGCTGACGGCGGGGTTGACAGGCATCCGACGGTGCAGGATGGAGGCATGGATCTTCGCATTTTCACCGAACCCCAGCAGGGGGCCGACTACGACACCCTCCTCTCGGTGGCCCGGGCCACCGAGGAGCTCGGATTCGACGCCTTCTTCCGCTCCGACCACTACCTCAGCATGGGGGCCGCCGACGGTCTGCCCGGACCGACCGACGCCTGGATCACCCTTGCGGGTCTGGCCAGGGAAACGAAGAGGATCCGACTCGGCACCCTGATGACCGCCGGGACCTTCCGGCTTCCGGGGGTCCTCGCCATCCAGGTCGCCCAGGTGGACCAGATGTCCGGAGGCCGTATCGAACTGGGCTTGGGCGCCGGGTGGTTCGAAGAGGAGCACAGGGCCTACGGCATCCCCTTCCCGAAGGAGAAGTTCGGCCGTCTCGAAGAACAATTGGAGATCGTCACCGGTCTGTGGGGGACCGAGGTCGGAAAGCACTTCAGTTATGAGGGGGCGTACTACCAGCTCGCGAACTCGCCCGCACTGCCGAAGCCGGCGCAGCCGAGGGTCCCGGTGCTGATCGGTGGACACGGCGCGAGCCGCACCCCGCGGCTCGCCGCACGGTACGCGGACGAGTTCAACATTCCGTTCGCCTCCATCGAGGACAGCGAGCGGCAGTTCGGACGGGTCCGGGCCGCAGCCGCAGCCCACGGTCGGGCGCCCGACGATCTGGTGTACTCCAACGCCCTGGTCGTCTGCGTCGGCAAGGACGACGCCGAGGTGGCCCGTCGCGCCGCCGCCATCGGCCGGGACGTCGCGGAGCTCAAGGCGAACGGGCTCGCGGGCTCACCCGCCGAGGTCGTCGACAAGCTCGGGAGGTACGCGGCGATCGGTTCCTCCCGGGCCTACCTCCAGGTCTTGGACCTGGAAGACCTGGACCACCTGGAGTTGATCTCGGCCCGGGTCCAGTCACAGTTGGATTGAGGAGGCGAGCCCGATGAAGCCGGTCCGCACGCTAGAGGAAGCCCTGGGGGCGGGGACGATCGTTCTCGACGGAGGGCTGTCCAACCAGCTGGAGGCGCAGGGCTGCGACCTCTCCGACGGGCTCTGGTCCGCGCGACTCCTCAGCGATGGGCCCGAGCACATCGAGGCGGCCCACACGGCGTACCTGCGGGCCGGTGCACGGGTCCTGATCACTTCCAGCTACCAGGCCACGTTCGAGGGGTTCGCCCGGCGCGGAACGGGCCGGGAGCGGGCGTCGCGCCTACTGGCCAGGAGCGTGGAACTGGCCCGGAGGGCTGCGCGGGGCACGGGGGAGGACGTGTGGGTCGCCGCGTCCGTAGGGCCGTACGGGGCGATGCTCGCGGACGGCAGTGAGTACCGAGGGAGGTACGGGCTGTCCGTGGGGGCGCTGGAGAAGTTCCACCGACCCCGGATCGAGGCCCTGGCCGCGGCGGAGCCGGACGTCCTCGCCCTGGAGACCGTCCCGGACGTCGACGAGGCGGAGGCGTTGCTGAGGGCTGCCGAGGGGTGCGGGGTGCCCGTGTGGCTCTCCTACACGGTTGCTGGTGGGCGGACCCGGGCCGGGCAGGACCTGGCGGAGGCCTTCGCGGTTGCGGCGGGGAACGAACAGGTCGTGGCCGTCGGGGTGAACTGCTGTGACCCGGCGGACGTGGAAGCCGCCGTGCAGCTCGCCGTGGCCGCGACCGGGAAACCGGGCGTGGTCTATCCCAACAGTGGCGAGCGCTGGGACGCCCGGGAGCGCAACTGGCGCGGGGAGACCGCCTTCGATCCTGCCCTGGCCATCGGGTGGGTCGGCTCCGGCGCCCGACTCCTCGGAGGCTGTTGTCGCGTCGGCCCGCCCACGATCAGCGCCCTCGCCACCGTGCTGGGAAGGGGCGGTGGTGCCCACGCCGGTTGAACGGGCGTGGCCTTCCGGCCACGTGAAAATGCCTGGCCGGGCCGAGGGGGGCGAACGATACTCGGAAGCGTGTTCCTCACGATCAGCACCACCGGCACCCCTGAGCGACCCGCGACCGATCTCGGCTTCCTGCTGCACAAGCATCCCGATCGGGCGCAGGCGTTCTCCACCTCCCACGGCACCGCCCACGTCCTGTACCCGGAGGCGAGCGCCGAGCGGTGCACGGCGGCGCTCCTCCTGGAGGTGGACCCCGTGGCGTTGGTGCGCCGCGGCAAGGGCAAGGGGAGGAGCGGCGCTCCGGACGCTGCGCTCGCACAGTACGTGAACGACCGCCCCTACGCCGCCTCCTCGCTGCTCGCGGTCGCACTCGCCCGGGTGTTCAAGACGGCGCTGCACGGCGAGTGCAAGGCGCTGCCCGAGCGCGCTGCTGCACCGCTCCCACTGCGGATCGAGGTCCCCGTCCTGCCTGCCCGCGGCGGTCCCGCACTGGTGCGGGCGCTGTTCGGGCCGCTGGGCTGGGCCACTGTGGACGCCGAGCCGGTGCCCCTGGACGAGGAGTTCCCCGAGTGGGGCGACTCGCGGTACGTACGGCTGGTCCTGGAGGGCGAGCTGCGGCTCGCGGACGCCCTCAACCACCTGTACGTCCTCCTGCCGGTCCTCGACGACGCCAAGCACTACTGGGTCGCCCCCGACGAGGTCGACAAGTTGCTGCGCGCCGGCGACGGCTGGTTGGCCCGGCACCCCGAGCAGAAGTTGATCACCGCGCGCTACCTCTCGCGACGCTGGGGCCTGACCCGTGAGGCGACGGAGCGGCTCGAACTGGTGCGGCTCGCCGAGGCGGAGGGGCTGGACGTCGAGGACGTCGACAACGCCGTCGACGAGGCGAGCGACACGGAGGAGCGTCCGGTGCCGCTCGCCGAGCGGCGGCGGGCGGAGATCCTCGCTGCACTCGCTGCTGCCGGGGCCAGCCGGGTGCTCGATCTCGGCTGTGGCCAGGGGCAGTTGGTGCAGGCCCTGCTCAAGGATCCGCGCTTCGCCGAGATCGTGGGCGTCGACGTGTCCGTGCGGGCCCTGGGCGTGGCCGCGCGCCGGCTGCGCCTGGACCGGATGGGGGAGCGGCAGGCCGCCCGGGTGACGTTGGTGCAGGGCTCCTTGACCTACACCGACAAGAGGCTGGGCGGTTATGACGCGGCCGTGCTCAGCGAGGTGATCGAGCACCTGGACCTGCCGAGGCTGCCGGCCTTGGCGTACGCGGTGTTCGGCTCGGCCCGGCCCCGTACGGTCATCGTGACCACGCCGAACGTCGAGTACAACGTGCGGTGGGAGTCGCTTCCGGCCGGGAGCGTCCGGCACGGGGACCACCGCTTCGAGTGGACCCGCGAGGAGTTCTCGGGTTGGGCGGCGGGCGTTGCCGAGCAGTACGGGTACGAGGTCGGTTTCCGATCCGTGGGCCCGGACGATCCGGAGGTCGGGCCGCCGACCCAGATGGCCGTCTTCAGCCGCAACGGCACGAGCGCCGAGGGCAGGACGACGGAGGACGAGACCGTGGAGAGCGAGAGCGAGAGCGAGAGCGTGGAGGACGAGACCGTGGAGGACGGGATCGCGAAGGAGGCCGTGGCATGACCCGCACCCTGCCCGTGACCGACCTGTCCCTCGTGGTGCTCGTCGGCGCCACCGGTTCCGGCAAGTCCACCTTCGCCCGGCGCCACTTCAAGCCGACCGAGATCGTCTCCTCCGACTTCTGCCGCGGGCTCGTCGCCGACGACGAGAACGACCAGTCCGCGAGCAAGGACGCCTTCGACGTGCTGCACTACATTGCGGCCAAGCGCCTGGCGGCGGGGCGGCTGACCGTCGTCGACGCCACCAACGTGCAGCCGGAGGCGCGGCGTCAGCTCGTCCGGCTGGCCAGGGACCACGACGTGCTGCCGATCGCGATCGTCCTCGACCTGCCCGAGGACGTGTGCCGCACCCGCAACGCCGCCCGGCCCGACCGGGCGGGCATGCCCGCGCACGTCATCCAGCGCCACCGCCGAGAGCTGCGCCGCTCGTTGCGGGGCCTGGAACGCGAGGGCTTCCGCAAGGTCCACGTGCTGCGTTCGGTGGCGGAGGTCGAGGCCGCCGAGGTCGTCCTGGAGCGCCGCTTCAACGACCTGCGGCACCTCACCGGCCCCTTCGACGTCATCGGTGACGTCCACGGCTGCCGCTCCGAGCTGGAGGTTCTGCTGGCCAAGCTCGGTTATGTGGACGGACACCATCCCGAGGGGCGGACGGCCGTCTTCGTCGGTGACCTCGTCGACCGGGGCCCCGATTCTCCGGGCGTCCTGCGCAGGGTCATGGGAATGGTCGCCGCGGGCGACGCGCTGTGCGTCCCCGGCAACCACGAGAACAAGCTCGGCCGGTGGCTCAAGGGCCGGAAGGTCCAGGAGACGCACGGACTGGCCGAGACGATCGAACAGCTGGGGCGCGAGCCGGAAGAATTCCGTTCCCGGGTCGCGGAGTTCGTCGACGGGCTCGTCAGCCACTACGTCCTCGACGGCGGGAAGCTGGTCGTCTGCCACGCCGGGCTGCCGGAGAAGTACCACGGCCGCACCTCGGGACGGGTCCGTTCGCACGCGCTGTACGGGGACACCACGGGCGAGACCGACGAGTTCGGCCTGCCGGTGCGCTATCCCTGGGCGGAGGAGTACCGGGGGCGGGCCACCGTCGTGTACGGACACACCCCGGTGCCGAACACCTCCTGGGTCAACAACACCCTCTGCCTCGACACCGGCGCCGTGTTCGGCGGGAAGATGACCGCGCTGCGCTGGCCCGAGCGCGAACTCGTCGACGTGCCGGCCGAGCGCGTCTGGTACGAGCCGGCCCGCCCGCTCGTCACCGAGGCGCCCGGTGGGCACCAGGGCCGTCCCCTGGACCTGGCCGACGTGCACGGACGACGGACCGTGGAGACCCGCCACCACGGGAACGTCGCGGTGCGCGAGGAGAACGCCGCGGCGGCCCTGGAGGTGATGAGCCGGTTCGCGATCGACCCGACGCTGCTCACCTACCTCCCGCCGACGATGGCGCCGACCGCCACCTCCCGGGAGGAGGGCTATCTGGAGCATCCGGCCGAAGCCTTCGCCCAGTACCGGGCGGACGGCGTCGAGAGGGTCGTGTGCGAGGAGAAGCACATGGGTTCCCGGGCCGTGGCCCTGGTCTGCCGGGACGCCGCAGTGGCCCGCGAGCGGTTCGGAGCCTCCGGGGCGACGGGTGCCCTGTACACCCGTACCGGACGCCCCTTCTTCGACGACCGGGACGTCACCGAGGAGGTCCTCGACCGGCTCCGGGCGGCGATCGGTGCCGCCGGAACCTGGAGCGAGCTCGACACGGACTGGCTGCTGTTGGACGGTGAGCTGATGCCGTGGTCGCTCAAGTCGGCGGGACTGCTGCGCAACCAGTACGCGGCAGTCGGTGCGGCCTCCGGCGCGGTTCTCCCGCGGGCGGTCGACGTCCTGGAGCGGGCGTCGGCCCGCGGCGTCGACGGGCTCGAAGGGCTGCTCGCCCGGCAGCGGGAGCGGGTGACCGACGCGGCGGCCTTCACCCGGGCGTACCGCGGGTACTGCTGGCCGACCGAGGGCTTGGAGGGCGTGCGGTTCGCCCCCTTCCAGTTGCTCGCGGCCCGCGGACGGTCGCTGGCGGCGGTCCCCCACGACGAACAGTTGGCCCGCATCGACCGGCTCGTCGAGCACGATCCGACCGGGCTGCTGCAGGTCACCCGTCGACTCCTCGTCGACACCGGCGACGAGGCGTCGGTCCGCGCGGGCATCGACTGGTGGTCGGAGATGACGGGCGCCGGTGGTGAGGGCATGGTCGTCAAGCCGCTGGCAGCGCTCGTCCGCGATGCCGGGGGCAGGCTCGGGCAGCCGGGCGTGAAGGTGCGGGGCCGGGAGTACCTGCGGATCATCTACGGCCCCGAGTACACCCGCCCGGAGAACCTGCAGCGTCTGCGCCAGCGCTTCCTCGGACACAAGCGGTCGCTCGCGCTGCGCGAGTACGCCCTGGGGCTGGAAGCCCTCGAACGGCTCGCTGCCGACGAACCGCTCTGGAGGGTTCACGAGGCCGTCTTCGCGGTTCTCGCCCTGGAGTCCGAGCCGGTCGACCCGAGGCTCTGAAGGCGTCGGCGCCCCGGGGCGTGGAGCGCCGGGTGCCGGGTGCCGTGTTCCGGACCTGCGGGTTCGGTGGCCCCGGCGCCCCCGTGTGCGCCGCCGCCGACCGGTGGTGGCGTGCACCGCGGGGGACCGGTGGACGTCCGCGGGGCCAGGGGCGATCCGTCGGGTCTCCCCGAACGGGGCGCAGGGGGCCGGAAGTCGGCGCTCCCCTGCGCCCCCCGTGCTCGTTGACGCATTTCTCCAGGACCCTCTAGCGTTCTTCACCCCGTGATGTGACGCAGCATCAATAGTGTTGCGGGGCAAGGCATGTGGGAGGGAAAGAGAGGTGCGCCGGCTGACCACCGGCGGGCGGTCCCTTCCGGGGGCTCGCGGACGGTACGGGGGTGGGTGTCGGTGACTCTCTTCGGACGAGACCGCTCCTTGTCCCGTGCCCTCCTCCCGGCCGACCAGGGCCCGCGCGGCGCCACCGGTACGGTCGAAGCGCTGGCCGCCGTCCCGTTCCGTCGTTCTCCGGCTCCGTCCGCTGCCGCTGCCGTGCGGGCCCCGCGAGCGCCCGCCCGGGGGACCGGCCGCCCCGACGGGGAACCGGCGGGCAGGGCCCCGCCGGGTGGGCGGAGGACCACGTCGCCGTCGCGAAGGACGGCCGGTCCGGACGCACCGTCACGGCACCACACACAGGGAGTCCGAGAGTGATCAGTGCGGGAGAGAACGCGCTAGCGGGCGGGATCCACCGGTTCGTCGTCTTCGGCCACCCGTGCGGCTCCGCGACCCCGGACGCGGCCGAGGAGGAGCGGCACCGGGTCGGGCTGTACGCCGCCTTCGACGAGGCGTACGGCTCCGTGGGCGTCGAACCGGGCACCTTCCACCAGGAGGACCGGGGGGACGGCCTCCTCGTCGCCCTGCGCCCCGACGTGTCGCCGACCCTGATGGTCGGACGGTGGATCGACACCCTCTACGAGAGCCTGCGCACCCACAACGTGGGCCGGCGCCGGCGCCTGCGGCTGCGGATCGGCATGAACGCAGGACTCGTCGCCCGGGACGCACGGGGGCTCGTCGGGCGGGCGGTGGACCGCGCCACCCAACTGTGCGACAGCGTCCCGGCCCGGCGGATCATGGCGGAGAGCCCGGAGGTCGACCTGCTCGTCGTCGTCTCCGACTGGCTGTACGCGAACGTGGTCGTCGAAGGGGGCCGTTACGTCGAGCCGGGCCACTACCGGCCGGCCCGCATCCGGTCCGCGGAGACCGACGAGACCGCGTGGTTCCACGTGCCGCGCAGGGCCGCCCCGCCGCTGCCCGCCCCCGAGGGGGGAACGGATGCGTCCGGAGGTAAGCGCACTGCGGGCGGGTGGCCACGGACCGGTGCCGGGCCGTTGCGGGAGGACGACTGGGCGCCCCGGGCCGGGGACGGGAAGCGCCCCCACCGCACCGGGGGCGAACTGGTCGACCCCCTCGGCGACACCGTCCCCGAGGGGGCGGCCGGCGCGTCCGAGGGCCCGGGGCCGGGCGAGCCGGGATGACCGGTGCCCTCTGCGGCGCCGTCCGTCGGCGCCCCGGCCCCTGCGGGACCGCCACGGGCACGTGTGCGCCCCGGGCCGCCGGGGAGGGGCGGGCCCCGAAGAGGCGCCCGCCCCCTTGCCGTGACGGGCCGCACCGGGGCACGAGGGCTTCCTCCCGTGCCGTCCCGCAGCGCAGCGCGGTGATCTGGCACCGGCTCGGGGTGCTCGACGAACAGGCCCGGGGCCGCCTCCCCCCCCGGCGGACGGAACTGCGGTGCGCCACGGGGGGAACGCCGTGACGGAAGGAGCGAACCGATGACGGGGCCCGAGCAGGGCGGGGACGCGGGGCCGGACGGGCGGGAGCGGGGGGCACGGGGCCGGGAGCGGCGGCGCACGGCGCCCACCGGCCGGGCCGCGCCCGGACGTCCGCGCGGCCCCCTCATCGGCGAGTACGCGCCGCCGTACCGGCGCCGGAGCGGTCGGGTCGCCGCTGTGCTCCTCTACCGCAACGGCGGTCACCGGGTGGTCTGGCCGGACCGCACCGAGGACGTCAACAAGCCGGTGTTCGGCTCCCCCTACACCGTCTTCGAGGTCAGGCTCGGTCGCCACGTCACCGAGTTCCGGCTCCGACTGCCCGCCGCCGGGGACGGCGTCTTCTTCGACGCGGTCGTCAAGGTCCAGTGGACGGTGACGGACCCGCGCCTCGTCGTCCGGGAGCAGGTCGAGGACGTTGCCGAACTGCTCCACGACGAACTCCTCGACGGTCTGCGCAGGCTGTCGAGGAGGTTTCGGATCACCGACGCGGAACGCGCCGACGAGGCCGTCCGAGAGGAACTCGCCGCAGGACGGCTCGGTTTCGGCCGGGACCTCGGGCTGTGGACCCGTGTGCACGTCTTCATCGACCTCGACGAGTCCGTCAAGGCCGAGGTGTCCCGGCGCGACCGGGCCGGCGTCACCATGGAGGCCGACGAACGCGTCGCCGAGGCGGAGCGACGGAGGAGGGCCGCCGACCGCGCCCTCATCGCCGACCGGGCCCGGGAGATGGAAGCCCTCTTCCGCCGCGGTGACCTCGCCCAGATCGCCCACCACATGGCGATGCACCCCGACAAGCAGTGGGAGATCCGCACCCAGCTCCAGCGGGAGCGGCGCGAGGGCCGGGGGGACTATCTCGCCGTCGTCGATCGGCTCCTGGACAGCGGGGTCCTGGAACGGCACGACATCGGCGAGCAGGCGTACCAGGTGTTGACGTACCTCCGGTCCCGGAGCGGCACCCCTCCCGGTGGCGCCGGTGATCGGCCCCCCGCCCCTTCGGACGGTTCCGACCCGCGACCGCGGGAACTGACGGAGGGGCGCCCCGAGCAGGCCCTCCCGGACGGGGGCGTCGGGCACGGCGACGCCCCGCACGAACCCCGGGTCCATGAACCGACCCGGGTCGAGTCGTGCGCCGAACGGGAGCGCGAGCCGGAAGGGGTCCGGAGGCGGCTCCGGGGCCACCGGGAGGACGGCCACGGCCGGTACGAGCAGCACGACCCGTACGAGGGTGCCGACCCGTACGACCGGAACGGCTACGACCGCCCCGATCCGTACGACCGGAACGACCGGTACGACCGGAACGGCTACGACCGCAACGACCGGTACGACCGGTACGACCGTGACGATCCGTACGACCGGGAGGGGCGGGACGGGGCGGGCCGCCCCCCGCGCCGCAACGGGAACGCCCGACCCGCCCGATCCGGCGTCGACTTCGACGACTGGGACGACGAATGAGCACGGCCGTGACCGGCTCCTCCCCCGACGGCGGTCGGGCGCCCGCGTCCGTGCTGCGCGAGGAGTTGCGGTGGGGGACTCCGGCGCGCCCTCCGGACGCACCGGGTCGCAGCGGGGCCGTGGTTTCCCGTGCCGTGCTGCTCATCGGTGCTCCGACCGCCGTGATCGTCCTGGTCGGCGTGGCCCAGTGGATCACCTGACACGGTTGCCCCGCTCCGTCAGGATGGGGCGCATGGGATTCCAAGTCGATTCCGAGACCGGGCGGCTGCGCCGTGTCATCCTGCACCGGCCCGATCTGGAGCTGAAGCGGCTCACGCCGACCAACAAGGACGCTCTCCTCTTCGACGACGTCCTCTGGGTGCGGCGGGCCCGGCAGGAGCACGACGGATTCGCCGACGTGCTGCGCGACCGGGGGGTGGAGGTGCACCTCTTCGGGGACCTGTTGCGGGAGTCCTTGGAGGTGCCCCCCGCACGTGCGCTCGTCCTCGACCGGGTCTTCGACGAGAAGGAGTACGGTCCGCTCGCCGCCGACCACCTCCGTGCCGCTTTCGACGCGCTGGACGCCGCCGCCCTGGTCGAAGCGCTCGTCGGGGGCATGACGAAGCGGGAGTTCCTGGCGGCGCACCGGGAGCCGACCTCGGTCCGCTTCCATGCCCTCGACCTGGACGACTTCGTCCTCGGACCGCTGCCGAACCACCTCTTCACCCGTGACACCTCGGCCTGGGTCTACGACGGGGTCTCCATCAATGCCATGCGCTGGCCGGCCCGGCAGCGGGAGACGGTGCACTTCGAGGCGATCTACAAGCACCATCCGCTGTTCACGGGCCCGGAGGCGGGTTCCTTCCACCACTGGTCGGAGGGGCAGGCGGACTATCCCTCGACCATCGAGGGCGGGGACGTCCTCGTCATCGGCAACGGTGCCGTGCTCATCGGGATGAGCGAGAGGACCACGCCACAGGCCGTGGAGATGCTGGCCCGGCGGATGTTCGCGGCCGGTTCGGCGCGCACGATCGTGGCCCTGGACATGCCGAAGCGACGTGCGTTCATGCATTTGGACACGGTGATGACGATGGTCGACCAGGAGACGTTCACCCAGTACGCAGGGCTCGGCATGCTCCGCTCCTACACGATCGAGCCCGGTGACGCGGGGCAGTCCCTGCGGGTCACCGACCACCCGCCGGAGCAGATGCACAGCGCGATCGCAGCGGCCCTGGGGCTCCAGGACATCCGGGTGCTCACGGCGACGCAGGACGTGCACGCGGCGGAACGCGAGCAGTGGGACGACGGGTGCAACGTGCTGGCCGTGGAGCCGGGAGTGGTCGTCGCGTACGAGCGGAACGTCACGACCAACACGCATCTGCGCAAGCAGGGCATCGAGGTGATCGAGATCCCCGGCAGCGAACTGGGTCGGGGGAGGGGCGGTCCGCGCTGCATGAGTTGTCCTGTGGAGCGGGACGCGGCCTGAAGGGCCCTGGGGACCCCGGGCGGGGCGTCGACGGCATGCCCTACGGGGGCCGGTAGCCGGGGGGTGAGGGGAAGGGCCCGGGCGAAGGGGGAGGACGAAGGGGGCTGTATAGAAATGCCGATGTGTGTATAGACTTCCATCGTTCGTCCGTTGCCCCCGACCGTATCCAATGGAGCGCTTCCCATGGCTACTGACCTCATCGGCCGCCACTTCCTCAAGGAGCTGGACTTCACCGCCGAGGAGTTCCGCGGCCTGATCGCGCTCGCCGCCGAGCTCAAGGCCGCCAAGAAGGCGGGCGCCGAGGTGCAGCGGCTGCGCGGGAAGAACATCGCGCTGATCTTCGAGAAGACCTCGACGCGCACCCGCTGCGCCTTCGAGGTCGCCGCGGCCGACCAGGGGGCCTCCACCACCTATCTGGACCCGTCCGGCTCGCAGATCGGCCACAAGGAGTCGGTCAAGGACACCGCCCGGGTCCTCGGTCGGATGTTCGACGGCATCGAGTACCGGGGGGACAGCCAGGCGAACGTCGAGGAGCTCGCCGCCCATGCGGGCGTACCCGTCTTCAACGGGCTCACCGACGACTGGCACCCCACCCAGATGCTGGCCGACGTGCTCACCATGACCGAGCACGTGGACGAGCCGATCGACGGGATCTCCTTCGCCTACCTCGGTGACGCCCGCTTCAACATGGGGAACTCCTACCTGGTCACCGGTGCCCTGCTCGGCATGGACGTCCGGATCGTCGCCCCCGAGGCGTACTGGCCGGCCGAGGAGGTCGTCACGGCCGCCCGGGGGCTCGCCGGGGCCAGCGGCGCCACGATCACGCTCACCGAGGACGTGACGGAGGGGGTCGCCGGCGCCGATTTCGTCGTCACCGACGTCTGGGTCTCCATGGGCGAGCCCAAGGAGGTCTGGGACGAGCGGATCGCCGCCCTCGCCCCGTACTCCGTGACCATGGACGTGCTGCGGGCCACCGGGAACCCGGACGTCAAGTTCCTGCACTGCCTGCCCGCCTTCCACGACCTGGGCACGGCCGTCGGGCGGGACGTCCACGCCCGGCACGGTCTGACCGAGCTCGAGGTGTCGGACGAGGTCTTCGAGTCCGAGCACTCGGTCGTGTTCGACGAGGCGGAGAACCGGATGCACACGATCAAGGCGGTGCTCGTCGCCACCCTGGCGGGGGTGCGCGGGGCGTGACCGGGGCCGACCGGGCGGACCCGCGGTCCGTCAGGACGCCTGGTGGTGGCGCTGGGCCGGTACTCCCGGAAGCGTGAACCAGACGGCCTTCCCGCGCGGAGTGGGTCGGTGGCCGCAGTCGCTGCTGAGTGCCCGGATCAGGAACAGGCCCCGGCCGTTCTCCTGCCAGGGGTCGACCCCTTCTTCCGGGGCGGGGCAGGTCAGCTCGCCGGGGCGGGCCGGCCGGGAGTCGTGGACTTCGACCTGGCAGCCGCCGGGGGCGGTCGGCAGTTCGATGACCAGCTCGATGGGGCCGAGCCCGGCGGTGTGCTCGACGGCATTGGCGACGAGCTCGGCGGTGAGCAGCTCTGCCGTGTCGGCATCGGGTCGATCGGGGGCCGTCGGGTCGAGGTCGGCCAGCGCGGTGCGGATCATGGCGCGGGCGATCGGCACGGCGGCGGTGGTGTGGGGGAGGTGGATGCGCCAGGAGGTGCCCGGTGTGGTCGCGAGCGCGGTTCCGGGCGCGACGGAGCCCGGACCGGTGGGTCCGATGGCTTCGGGCATGGGGACGGGGTCCTTGTCTTCTCGGCTGGGCAGGGACGGGGCGAAGGGGATGTTTCATCCCGATGCCCTCTTATTTCAACCTTAAAAAGTGAAAAGAGGATTTTCCAGAGCATCCCCGCCCTCGCGCCAGGGACTTAGGTCACGGATGGCCGGGCCTTTCGGCAGGGGGTGCCTCCCTTCTCTTTATCGCGTGGACATGACGACAGTCACAACCAGGTGATACCCTCCGGGAGGAGGAAGGAGGCCCCTCGGATGAGCCCCTTTACCGGCTCTGCGGCCCGTACGACCCGCTGGCAACACCTGCGCCTCGACATCGACCAGGGCGTCGCCACCGTCACCCTCGCCCGCCCCGAGAAGCTCAACGCCCTCACCTTCGGCGCCTACGCGGACCTGCGCGACCTCCTTGCCGAGCTCTCCCGCGAGCGCGCCGTCCGCGCCCTCGTCCTCGGCGGCGAGGGCCGCGGCTTCTGCTCGGGAGGCGACGTCGACGAGATCATCGGCGCCACCCTCGCCCTCGACACCGCCGAACTCCTCGACTTCAACCGGATGACCGGTCAGGTCGTCCGGGCGCTGCGCGAGTGTCCCTTCCCGGTGGTCGCGGCCCTCCACGGCGTCGCCGCCGGCGCCGGTGCCGTCCTCGCGCTGGCCGCCGACTTCCGGGTCGCCGACCCCACCACCCGTTTCTCCTTCCTCTTCACCCGGGTCGGACTCTCCGGCGGCGACATGGGGGCGGCCTACCTGCTGCCCCGGGTCGTCGGACTCGGGCACGCCACCCGTCTCCTCATGCTCGGCGAACCCGTCCACGCGGCCGAGGCCGAGCGCATCGGCCTCCTCAGCGAGCTCACCGAGCAGGGCGCGGCGGACACCCGCGCCGCGGCCCTCGCCCGGCGCCTCGCGGACGGCCCCGCCCTCGCCCTCGCCCAGACCAAAGCCCTGCTCACCGCCGAGCTCGACATGCCGCTCGCCGCCTCCGTGGAACTGGACGCGGCCACCCAGGCGCTCCTGATGAACGGCGAGGACTACGCGGAGTTCCACGCCGCCTTCACCGAGAAGCGCCCCCCGAAGTGGCGGGGGTGCTGATCGTGTCCCCGGGCCCCGGGCACAACCCCGGAGGAGGCCCCGCCACGACCCCCGCCCGGATCGCGGTCGTCGGGGGAGGCCCCGGCGGCCTGTACGCCGCCGCCCTGCTGCTGCGTCAGGACCCGACCCGCCAGGTGACCGTCTGGGAACGCAACGCGCCCTCCGACACCTTCGGCTTCGGCGTCGTCCTCTCCGACGAGACCCTCGGCGGCATCCGGGACGCCGACCCCGTCGTGTACGGGGCGCTCCACGAGGAGCTCGTCCGCTGGGACGACATCGACGTCGTCCACCGCGGCCACCGCACCACCTCCACCGGCCACGGCTTCGCCGCCCTCGGTCGCCGCCGGCTCCTGGAAATCCTGCACGCCCGCTGCACCGACCTCGGCGCCCGGCTCCACTTCCGCACCGAGGCCCCGCCCGCCGAGGTCCTCGCCGCCGACCACGATCTGGTCATCGCGGCCGACGGCGTCCACAGCCGCACCCGGGACGCCCGTGCCGCGCACTTCCGCCCACGGATCAGCACCCACCGCTGCCGCTACATCTGGCTCGCCGCCGACTTCCCCTTCGAAGCCTTCCGCTTCGAGATCGCCGAGACCGAGCACGGCGTGATGCAGCTCCACGCCTACCCCTTCTCCGCGTCCTCCTCCACCGTCATCGTCGAGATGCGCGAGGAGGTCTGGCGGGCCGCGGGCTTCCACGAGCTCGACGAGGCCGAGTCCACCGCCCGTTGCGCCAAGGTCTTCGCCGAGGCGCTCGGCGGTCGGGAGCTCCGCTCGAACAACTCCACCTGGACCGCCTTCCGCACGGTCGCCAACGAGCGCTGGTCGTACGGCAACACGGTCCTCATCGGCGACGCCGCACACACCGCGCACTTCTCCATCGGTTCCGGCACCAAGCTGGCCGTCGAGGACGCCGTGGCCCTGGCCGCCGCGATCGACGCGCACCGGGACCTCGACGAGGCCCTGGTCGCGTACGAGACGGAACGCCGGCCCGTCGTCGAGTCCACCCAGCGCGCGGCCCGCGCCAGCCTCCACTGGTTCGAGGAGCTCGCCGGACACGTCGACCGGCCGCCCCGCCGGTTCGCCTTCGACCTCCTCACCCGCAGCCGCCGGGTCACCCACGCCAACCTCCGGCTGCGCGATCCGGCCTTCACCGCCGCCGTCGAGGCGGACTTCGGGTGCCCGCCCGACACCCCGCCCATGTTCACGCCCTTCCGGCTGCGCGGACTGACCCTCCGCAACAGGGTCGTGGTCTCCCCCATGGACCTGTACGTCGCCGAGGGCGGCGTCCCCGGCGACTTCCACCTCGTCCACCTCGGCTCCCGGGCCCTCGGCGGCGCCGGGCTCGTCATGACCGAGATGGTCTGCGTGAGCCCCGAAGGACGCATCACCCCCGGCTGCACCGGTCTGTGGAGCGACGAGCAGGCAGCCGCCTGGACCCGGATCGTCGACTTCGTCCACGGCTCCTCGCCCGGCACCGCGCTCGGCGTCCAACTGGGCCACTCCGGCCGCAAGGGCTCCACCCGCCGCATGTGGGAGGGCATCGACCAACCCCTTCCGGAATCCAACTGGCCGCTCGTCGCCGCCTCACCGCTGCCGTACCGAACCGGCGTCAACCAGGTTCCGCACGCCCTCGACCGTGCCGGACTCGCCGCCGTGCGCCAGGAGTTCACCGCCGCGGCCCGACGCGCCGCCCGCTGCGGCTTCGACCTCCTCGAACTCCACTGCGCCCACGGCTACCTCCTCTCCGGCTTCCTCTCCCCGCTCACCAACCACCGCACCGACGGCTACGGAGGAGACCTCGCGGCCCGACTGCGCTACCCCCTGGAAGTCTTCGACGCGGTGCGCGAGGCATGGCCGGACGACCGCCCCGTGACCGTCCGCATCTCCGCCACCGACTGGGCGCCGGGCGGCACGACCGTCGAGGACGCCGTCGAGATCGCCGCCGCCTTCGCTTCCCACGGGGCCGACGCGATCGACGTCTCCACCGGCCAGGTCGTCCCCGAAGAGGAGCCCGCCTACGGGCGCTCCTACCAAACGCCCTACGCGGACCGCATCCGCAACGAGGTGGGGGTCCCCGTGATCGCGGTCGGCGCGATCTCCTCCTGGGACGACGTCAACTCCCTGTTGCTGGCGGGACGTGCGGACCTGTGCGCCCTCGCCCGCCCGCACCTCTACGATCCGCACTGGACCCTGCACGCGGCTGCCGAACAGTCCTACCGGGGCCCGGCCGCCCCCTGGCCGGCCCCGTACCGCGCGGGCAGCCGCCGTCCTCCGACCGGCCGCCGCGAGTGAGGACCGGACCCCCGGGACCCGGCCGGTGCCCCGGGGCCGGGGCGGATCCACGGCCCGCGTGACCTGAGGCCCTCTCCCCCGGCCCGCCCCGACCGCAGCCGGAGCGGGGCACTCCGGGGCCTTCAGGAACCGCCGGGTGGGCCCCCGGCCCCGTCAGCGGACAGCATCGGGCGCACATGTGCCGCCCCCCGCTCCCACAGCAGTTCGTGCAGGGAGGCGAAGACCTCCGCCGAACGGCGCCCCGGCCAGTCGTCCGGCAGGAGTTCCGCCGGGAGCACCGGGTCCGCGTAGGGGAGCCGCCGCCAGGAGTCCAGGGCGAGGAGGTAGTCCCGGTAGGCATCCTCGGCGCCCTGCGGCGCTGACCGCCAGCTCCGCAGGACCGGCTCGTGGACCGTCAGGAACTCCTCGTGGAGCCCGGCGATCGCCGGCAGGTCCCACCAGCGGGCCACCGCTTCGGCCGTCGCCGCGTACCCGAGGTGATCGCCCCGGAAGAGGTCCACGTACGGCGACAGCTCCAGGCGCTCCAGGGCGTTCCTGGTCTCCTCGTACAGCCTGGCCGGCGCGATCCAGACGCCCGGTGCCGCGGTGCCGAAGCCCAATCGGGCCAACCGGGACCGCAACAGGTGCCGCTTGTGCCGCTCGGCCTCGGGAACCGAGAAGACGGCGAGGACCCAGCCTTCGGAGAGCTTCGGCTCGTTGCGGGCGTAGATCCGGCGGTCGCCGTCGTCCAGGAGCCGCCGGGCGTCCTCCGAGAGGGCGTAACCGGCGGCACCGCCCCCCGTCCGGCCCGGCAGCAGCAGCCCGCGGCGCTTGAGGCGCGACACCGAGGACCGCACCGAGGGCGCGTCCACGCCGAGGACGGCGAGCAAGCGGATGAGCGCCGAGACCGGTACCGGGGAATCGTCGGGCCCACGACCGTACGCGCCGTAGAAGGAGACGATCAGGGAACGGGGGGTGTGCTGCTCGACCACGTGATCACTCTAGGGGGTGCCGCGCAGGTCGTGTCGGGCCGCACGGGTGCCCGTCGTTCCGGGGCGCCGGACCGTGCCGGACCGTGCCGGGCCTGCCCGGGCCCCTTTGACGGCCGGGGTCACGCCGTGTCCCGCAGCCGGAAGCGCTGGAGCTTGCCGGTCGCCGTGCGCGGCAGCGCGTCCAGGAAGACGATCTCCCGGGGCGATTTGTAAGGGGCGAGGCGGGCGCGGACGAAGGCCCGGAGCGCGGCGGCGGTGCCCGCGTCGCGCGGCACCCCGTCCCGTACCACCGCGTACGCCACGACGACCTGACCGCGCAGCTCGTCCGGGCGGCCCACCACCGCCGTCTCCACCACGTCGGGGTGGTCGAGGAGCGCTTCCTCGACCTGGGGACCGGCGATGTTGTACCCGGCAGAGATGATCATGTCGTCGGCGCGCGAGACGTAGCGGAACCAGCCGTCGGGCTCGCGGACGTAGGTGTCGCCCGTGAGGTTCCAGCCGTCCCGCACGTACTCCTCCTGGCGGGGGTCGGCCAGGTAACGGCACCCCACCGGGCCGCGCACGGCGAGCAGCCCCTCCTCGCCGTCCGGGACCGCCCGCCCGGAGCGGTCCACGACCTTGGCCTGCCAGCCGGGCACCGGCCGACCGGTGGTGCCGGGGCGGATGTCGCCGTCGGCGGCCGAGATGAAGATGTGGAGCAGTTCGGTCGCTCCGATGCCGTTGATGAGCCGCAGGCCGGTGCGCGCGTACCAGGCCCGCCAGGTCGCCTCCGGGAGGTTCTCGCCGGCGGAGACGCAGCGGCGCAGCGAGGACACCTCGGGGGCGGTGCCCTGGGCCAGTTCGTCGAGCATGACCCGGTACGCCGTGGGGGCGGTGAACAGCACCGAGACCCGGTGCCGCGCGATCGCCGCGAGCAGCTGTTTGGGCCCGGCCTGTTCGAGCAGGACCGCGCTGGCCCCGGCCCGCAGGGGGAAGAGGACGAGTCCGCCGAGCCCGAAGGTGAAGGCGAGCGGCGGGGATCCGGCGAAGACGTCGTCGGGCCGCGGGCGCAGCACGTGCGCGGAGAAGGTGTCGGCGACGGCCAGCACGTCCCGGTGGAAGTGGACGCAACCCTTCGGCCGTCCGGTGGTGCCGGAGGTGAAGGCGATGAGGGCCACGTCGTCGGCGGCGGTCGCCACCGCCTCGTACCGGCCGGGGTGGCGGGTGGCGAGGGCCAGCAGGTCGTCCGGTGCGTCCCCGCCGAAGGGGGTGATGCGGAGCCCGGGGATCCGGGCCGCGAGGAGTTCGTCCAGGACCTGGACGTCGCAGAGCGCATGGGTGCAACGGGCCGCGTCCGCCATCACGGCCAGTTCCGGGGCGCGCTGCTGGGCCAGGACGGTGACGGCGACGCCGCCGGCCTTCATCACGGCGAGCCAGCAGGCGGCCAGCCAGGGGGTGGTGGGGCCGCGCAGCAGCACCCGGTTGCCGGGCTGCACCCCGAGGTCGTCGGTGAGGACGTGGGCGAGGCGGTCGACGTGCGCGCGGAGCTCGCCGTAGCTCCAGACGCCGCCCTCGCCGTCGCGGAAGGCGGGCCGGTCGGCGCCGAACCGCTCCATCGTGCCGTCGAGGAGTTCCGCGCCGCAGTTGAGCCGGTCGGGGTAGACGAGCTCGGGGAGGTCGAAGACGAGGTGGGGCCACCGGTCCGGTGGAGGCAGCCGGTCGCGGGCGAAGGTGTCGAGGTGGGCCGAGGGCGTCAGCTCCATGAGTCCGTCCCCCTGTCGTGGTGGGGTCGACCGTCGCTCCATGAGCGTATCGTGTTGGTGACGGCAGTCAACGGTTCGCGACAAGAGCATCGAAGGGCGTAGCCCGGGGGACAACGGAGGGAGCGTGCAGCAGGGCGCCCGCGAGCGCCGCCGCACAAGCGTCGGAGGACGTCGGTGCCGGGGCGCCGAGGAGCGTCGGAACCAGGGCGCCCCAGGGCGCCGCCGTACGGGCGCCGCACGGCGCCGGAACCAGGGCGCCCGAGGGCGTCAGAGAGGGCCCACATGCCCGCATTCTCGCTCGAACCCGACCAGATCACCTGGTGTGCGGAGCTCCGCACCCTCGCCGCCGAACGACTCAAGCCCCTCGCCGACCAGGGCGAACCGGGCCGGGTCAACCGGCCCCTCGTCGCCGCCCTCGGCGAGCTCGGCCTCCTCGCCCGCGTCTTCGACGCCGGCGCCCTCGACCTGTGCCTCCTGCGCGAATCCCTGGCCCGGAGCTGCACCGAGGCCGAGACCGCCCTCGCCCTCCAGGGACTCGGCACCCACCCCGTCGCCGCCTTCGGCACCGCCGCCCAGCGCGCCCGCTGGCTCCCCGAGGCCACCGCCGGACGCGCCGTGGCCGCCTTCGCCCTCTCCGAGCCCGACGCCGGCTCGGACGCCGCGGCCCTCGCCCTCGACGCGGTCCCGGACGGACGCGGCGGCTGGCGCCTGCACGGCGAGAAGCGCTGGATCTCCAACGCCCCCGAAGCCGATTTCGCCACCGTCTTCGCCCGCACCACCCGGGGCGCCGGAGCCCGCGGAGTCACCGCCTTCCTCGTCCCCGCCGACCGCCCCGGACTCGGCGGCGAACCGCTCGACATGCTCGCCCCGCACGCCCTGGGCACCCTCACCTTCGACGGCGTCCCCGTCGGCCCCGAGGACCTGCTCGGCGCGCCGGACCGGGGCTTCCGCGTCGCCATGAACACCCTCAACCTCTTCCGGCCCAGCGTCGGAGCCTTCGCCGTGGGCATGGCCCAGGCGGCCCTCGACGCCGCCCTCGCCCACACCTCCGCCCGCCCCGCCTTCGGCGGCGTCCTCGCCGACCTCCAAGCCGTCTCGCACCGCATCGCCGAGATGGCCACCCGCACCGAGGCCGCCCGCCTCCTGGTGTACGCGGCGGCCGTCGCGTACGACGAGGGCGACCCGGACGTCCCCCGGCGCTCGGCCATGGCCAAGCTGCTCGCCACCGAGACCGCCCAGTACGTCGTCGACGCGGCCGTCCAGCTCCACGGGGCACTCGCCCTCCAGCGAGGCCACCTCCTGGAGCACCTCTACCGCGAAGTCCGGGCGCCCCGGATCTACGAGGGCGCCACCGAGGTCCAGCGCACGATCATCGCCAAGGAGCTGTACGCCGGCCGCACGGCCGCCCACGGTGCCACGACGCCACGAGGGGAGGCGCGGAGCGGGGAGGAACCGCACGCGCCGTCCCGCCGGAAGGAGCCGATCGCGTGAGCCTGCACCGACACAACCCCGCCGAACTCTCCCCGCCCACCGGTTTCTCCCACGCGGTCACCGCCACCGGGACCCGGTTGGTCTTCCTCGCCGGGCAGACCAGCCTCGACCGCGACGGCAAGGTGACCGGGGAGTCCTTGCCCGAGCAGTTCGAGACCGCGCTCACCAACCTCCTCGCCGCCCTCCGGCACGCCGGTGGCTCTCCCGCCGACCTCGCCCGCGTCACCGTCTACGCCGTCGACGTCGCCGACTACCGTTCGCACGCGCACGAACTCGGCCGGATCTGGCGCAGGTTGGCGGGGCGTGACTATCCGGCGATGGCCGTGATCGGGGTCGTGCGGCTCTGGGACGAGCAGGCGCTGGTGGAGTTGGACGGCACCGCCGTCCTGGAGTGACGGACCGAAGGAAGATCAACTGGTCGGCCTCTGGGGGCGGGCTTAGTGTCGAAAGGTGGACTGACCGGCCCACGGGTCCCACCGGTGAGGGCGCGATGCCTCATGAGTACCCCCAAGCCAAGCACCCCGCAGCAGACCGCGGCACCGAAGGGCAGTGGCGACGGCAAGGGCATCGCCCTGTTCGTCATCGCCTCCTGCCAGCTGATGGTCGTCCTCGACATCACCATCGTGAACATCGCGCTGCCCCACATCCAGCGGGCGCTCGACTTCTCGACCACCAGCCTGTCTTGGGTCGTCAACGCCTACACGCTGACCTTCGGTGGCCTGCTGCTGCTCGGTGGTCGCGCCGGTGACATCCTCGGTCGCCGCAGGGTGTTCATCTTCGGCGTGCTCCTGTTCGGACTGGCCTCGCTCTTCTGTGGACTGGCCCAGAGCGAGTGGCAACTCCTCGCGGCCCGCTCGCTCCAGGGCGTCGGCGGCGCCATCGCCTCCCCGACCTCGCTCTCCCTGATCACCACGACCTTCGACGAAGGCCCCGAACGCAACCGGGCCTTCGGCGTCTTCGCGGGCGTCTCGGCCGGTGGCGGGGCGATCGGACTGGTGGCCGGCGGCATGCTCGTCGAATGGCTCGACTGGCGCTGGATCTTCTTCGTGAACGTGCCGATCGCCGCGCTCATCGCCACCCTGACGCCCCGTCACGTGAAGGAGTCCGCGCGGCACCCCGGCCACTTCGACCTCGCCGGTGCCCTCACCTCGACGCTCGGCATGGTCGCCCTGGTGTACGGCTTCATCCGCGCGGCCCAGGAGGGTTGGCGCGACCCCTACGCGATCGGCTCGTTCATCGCTGCGGTCGTCCTCCTCTCCGTGTTCATCCTGAACGAACGGCGCTCGCAGCAACCGATCACCCCGTTGCACATGTTCGCCGACCGCAACCGTTCCGGAACGTACGCCATCATGCTGTGCCTCGCGGCGGCGATCTTCGGGATGTTCTTCTTCCTCACCCTCTTCGTCCAACAGGTCCTCGGCTTCAGCCCCCTGGCGACCGGCCTCGCCTTCCTACCGGTCAGCGCGATCATCGCGGTCGGCGCCGGGATCACCTCGAACCTGCTGCCGCGCTACGGGCCCAAACCCTTCATGGTGGTCGGTTCGCTCTTCGCCGCTTCGGGACTGTCCTGGCTGACCCTGACCGATGTGGACTCCACCTATCTGGGGAGCGTCCTCGGACCGATCCTCGTCTTCGGCTTCGGCATGGGCCTGATGTTCGTCTCCCTCACCATCATGGCGCTGTCCAACGTCGAACAGAAGGAGGCCGGGGCCGCGTCCGGACTGCTCAACGCCATGCAACAGGTCGGCGGTTCGCTCGGCCTGTCGATCCTGGTCACGGTCTTCGGCACCGCCAGCCGCAACGAAGCGGACGTCCAGGTGCCCCTGTTCCTCTCCCAGGCGAGCCTGCTGGAGAAGGCGCAGTTCGCCCAGACCGGCCAGCTCCCACCACCCTGGGGTGACCAGGTGCTGACCTCCGGCGTCTCGGCCGGCTTCGTCACCGCCGCCATCTTCGGTGCCGTGGCCTTCCTCATCGCCCTGTTCGTCATCCAGGTCCGCGCCTCGGACATCGAACGCCTCAAGGGCGGGGCGGGAATGATGCCGGGCGGCTGAGGAGCCGCGCGGCCGGCACGCCCTCCGGTCGCTCCCAGTGCGGGCGTGCGTTGTGCTCGACCGTCTCGATGACGTCCTCCAGCGCGCCCTCGAAAGCCCGTCCCGCCGCGCTCCGGGCGAACCCCCGCACCACGGCGGGCACGGCGGGCACCGTCGGCCCCCGTGTGGCCAGGGCCGTGGTGACGGCGGTGCTCACCACCGCGCGCATCTCGCCGGGGTCGACCGGACGTGCGGTGGAGAGCGAGGGGTCGGCGAAGAAGGCGCAAGGGGTCAGCTCCTCGCGCCCGGCGGCCCTCCGCCCCGCATCGCACACCGACCGGGGCCGCGGCGGGGCCCGAGCCGGGCTCGGGCCGGGCGGGGGCCCCGGTGCAAGGCCCGCAACCCGTGGACGCTTCGTGCCGGCTGCGCGGCGGCACGGTACGGGGGGCGTCGTCGCTCGGTCCGCGCCCGACGTCCTTCAGTGGCCCACGTCTCGCGACGGGGTTCCGGAAGGGCGGGCCTCGACGAAGAGCAAATTAACATTTGCGTACAACCATCGGTGCCGGAGGCGTGTCCGATGTACTGAAGAAACGTTTCCAGGAGGTTTTGCACGTGAAGTTGTCCCGGATCGCGGCAGCGGTCACCACCGCTGCTCTTGCTCCGGCTGTTCTCATCGCGTCCCCGGCGTTCGCCGCCGGTCCGGAGGGCCCGGCCGTCGGGCAGCAGCCGTCCGCCACCACGCCGGACGAGTCCGCACCCGACCAGGCCGAAGAGGACCGCAAGACCATCCTCGCGATCATCGCGGAACCGATGGCCAGCGAGTACATGAAGGAGGCGGGCCGGAAGGCCATCGCCGACGGCCCCCAGGCCATGAGGCGGTTCATCGAGGTCGACCAGCACCGCATTCGCATCGACGACTACCGGGTGGCGATCGCCCGTCTCGCCAATGACGCGGGTCCCATCCTCAAGGACGGCATTCGCCAGATCTTCAACGACCCCCAGACGCTCGAGCAGCTGCGGCACTTCTACGAGGTGACCCAGTACGAGCTGCGTGACCAGGACAATCGTGTCTTGATCGCCCAGCTCATCGACGGTGGCGGCCCCGAACTCGTGAAGGCGGGCCGTGCCGCCCTGGCGGGCACAGCCGAGGACCGGGTCGAGTTCTTGAAGGTGGGCCAGCACGAGGCTCGCGCCAAGGACAAGGCGGCCGAGGAGAAGGCGGCCGAGGAGAAGGCGGCCGAGGAGAAGGCGGCCGAGGAGAAGGCGGCCGAGGAGAAGGCGGCCAAGGAGAAGGCGGCCAAGGAGAAGGAAGCCGAGGACCACGAGGAGACCGGAGCCGGCGACGACGGCGCGGGCGAGGAAACCGGTTCCGGGTCGTCCTCCGGCACGGGTGCTGCGGCGACCGGCAACGGCTCCCTCGGCGTCCAGGGAGACCACGGCGCGACCCTGGCCGCCACGGGCACCGGAGACAGCACGAGCCTGGTCGCCGGCGGTGCCGGGGCCGTGCTGCTCGGTGCCGGCGGACTGCTGCTCGCCGCGCGGCTGCGCCGCCCCGGCGCGCGGGGCTGACCGGCCGGGCGGGGTGCGCCGGCACCCCGCCCCGTCGGATGCCCCGGAAAGGGCTCAGCGGCTCCAGGACCTGCCGCGATCCATCTCCCGAGTGGCCGGCCCGGGCAGATTCCCCTTCGGCTGTTTCACGGTCCTGCCCGCAGGTGCGGCCGAAAGCCGGGGGGAAGTCCCAGGGGAGTTCCGTTCGGACGCGGTCGCGGAGTGTGCCCGGTCGGGCTTTACTCCCGTCGGGTCAGGGCCGGGCCGAGGAACGGGCTGGGCGCGCCGTGCCAGAAGACGTCCACGCTGTCCCGAGCCCTGGTGGCCGCGACGAACAGCAGGGACCGGGCGCGCTGCATCTCCTGGCGGTACCGCCCGGGGTCGCTCGTGCGCAAGCGGCTCACCGCATCGCGCGGAACCAAGCCGTCCGACACACCCGCGATGATCATCCGCTGGTACTCGAGTCCCTTGAACCGGACGGCGCCCCGTCCCGTACCGGCGGAGGAGAACTTCTGCGCAACGGGTCGGGCGGGGGAGCGCCGTTGCCAGGAGGCCGCGCGGGCCGGCCGTCACCAGACCTTGCTGCTCCGGATGGAGAGCGAGGACCCGTTACCAGGACATCCCTTCGCTCCATCGCTGACGCCCACCCGCTGCCACCTCACCGCCCACTCGCCGTCGACCGTCCAATCATTACGTGTCACTGACGCATGGCCGGATCGCGCTCAAGCACGTGCGTGGTGGACCTGGCCCCTGACACAATCCCTCGCGCAACAGGCGGAGTTGGAGCCGTGCGCACATGTGGTGGGTGCGGCTCTGCTCCGACCCCCCCAGCACATCCGAAAGCAGGTACGACACTCCATGACGACGACGTCACGCCCCCGCGCCATACGCCGGAGGCGCACCGCCGCCCGCCTGACCACCCTGGCCCTGGCCTCCTGCGCCGGCCTGGCCATCGCCGCCTCGCCCGCCGCAGCCGCCGACCACCCCACCCGGCAGGAGCTCACCGCCGACTGCGCCTCCGGTCTCGGCAAGTGCACGTTCAACAACCCGGTGCTCGGCGAGGCGTACCTCGGGAAGTTCCGCCAGGTGTCGGACTCCCTGTACAACTGCAGCTCTTCGGACGCCACCCGGACCATGAGCTGGTCGGACTCGGTCGGCTCCACCGACTCGGTGGGCGTCTCCGTGACGACGGGAGGCAAGATCGCGGGCATCGTCGACCTGAGCGTGACGGCGACGTACGGCCACACCTGGTCGAGCACCCACACCGAGACCAACTCCCTCGGCATGACCGTCAAGCCGGGTGAGGTCGGCTGGATCTCCCGCGCGCAGGTCATGCAGCAGGTCTCCGGCACCTGGCAGACCCACTACGACAGCCGCAAGTGGGGCCACTACTACTGGTTCTGGCAGGACACCATCACGGGGCCCGCGAAGAACGGGACGAGCGGCAAGAACAACGCGGTGGTCGTCAAGACCCGGAAGATGACCGAGGCCGAGCGGCGGTCCTGCGGGGCCGAGGGCTACTCGGGGAAGGCGTTCGTGGAAAGCCGCTGACCGATCGGCGCGGGGCCGTCGGCGGATCCGCCAGCGCGCCCCGCGCACCACGAGGCCGTCGGCAGTTCCCCGAAGCCGGGGCCCGAACACCTCTTGAGTCACTGGTACGGGGGCTGGCCGAGGTCTCGTCTGCGCTCCTCCAGGCACCGCGCCCACAGCTCGTACGCCCGGTGCGCCTCGCGCACCGACTCTTCGGCGAACACCTCGTCGGCGAAGCCCACCGCGGCGGCCTGCTCCACCACGCGGACCAGGTGCGCCGCCACCGTGCCCAGGCGCTCGGCGTGCGCCCGCTGCAGCTCGGGCGCCAGCTCGTCCTCGCGGGCGGCCATGGCCATCAGGTCGTCGTAGCCGGCCTCGTCCGTGTAGGAGGAGGGAAGGGCGGGCAGGTCCGCCCCTGCGAGACGCCGCACGGCCGGCAGCGCACGCGGGGCGGGATCCTCCCGTCCGAGAACCCTCTGGAGCAGCCGACGGGTGTGGTCGGTGCTGCGCACCAGGACGGAGACGGCTTCGAGGGCGTCCAGCTCCCGGACGACGTCCCCGGTCGCCTCCGCCGCCAGCAGCGTCCTCAGCCGCTCGGCGACCCTCCGGCCCGTCTCCGAGGCTTCGTCGATCACGTCGTCACAGGCGTCGAGCTCGGAGAAGACCCGCCCGGCCGTGTGGACGGCGGCCTTCACCATCGCCGGGGTGTCGCCGTCGAACCGGCCGACCGCCCGGGCCAGCTGCGCGGAGGTCATCGAGAGCGCTGTGAGCAGCTCCTCCGACTGCCGCTGTCTGTCCGTCCCGTGCCGTGCAGTGCCGTGCACCGTTCCCCCGCTCTCCTGTGCTGTTCTCGCAGATCATGGAGGTGGTCCGTCGGGCGGGGCAACGTGCGGCAGGATGTCTGGCGGTTGTGTCACGGGGGTTGGCCGGAAAGGAGCGACGTGGTGGAGGCGTGGATCACAGGCGCTCCAGAATGCTCCGGTGCCCGCTCACGGGGCCGGCCGTGTCCCCGGGGCGCGGTGGGAGAGGCACGTCGTCCCCCGTGGTCTTCGGTGGAACCGCACACGACTGCCCGAGGAGCCGCACAGGGGGCTCGGCGGTTGCCGCGGCTCCGCCTGCCGGACCCGCACGCCCGCGACCGTCCGCACCGTTGTCCGCAGCCTTCCGCGCCGTTGTCCGCGGCCTCCCGGGGCGGGCGCGGGGAGCACACCACCGTTCCGACCCGAGGAGACCGATGCTCGATTCGTACCCGGAGTTCCAGCTGCGCCTTCCCCACGGCGGGCCCGTGGCGAGAGGCCGGCTGCTCTCCGAGATGGGGACCAACGGGAGCCAGAAGATGGTCGTCCTCGCCGGCTCCCCGGCGCGCCGGGACGTCGTGCCGTCGTTTCCGGTGCGGGGGCCGTCGTCGCACCGGCTCCGCGAGAAGCTGATCGAGGAAGGCACGATACGCGAGACCGACACCCGTCCCGGATGGCTTGAAGTGGTCCGGGACGTGGAGTGCAACTCACCGTCCGCCGCCGGTGACATCCTGATGGGCCGCAGCTGCAACGGCTGGCTGGAATGGAAGACCGACGACGGCCGGCCGCTCGCCGACTTCCTCGACCAGGTCTGGTCAGGCCCCAGCCGGGCATGGCTGGTGAGGGTGCCACACGCTTCGGGGACGGATCTGATCCGGCGGACGTGGCTGCCCGAGGGACGGGTGTCGCTCGCCGCCGCGCGCCTGCGTCCGGACGTCACCCAGGGCGTCAGCAAGGAGCAGCTGCGCACCTTCGTCGACGAGGACTACGAGTCGACCGCCACGTACAACGAGAAGGTGCAGCTCGTGGAGGAGTTCCACGCCTTCTTCTCCAGGATGAGGCCGGGTGACACGGTCTGCGCGGTCTCCGAGGGGCGGCTGTACGTCGGCGAGATCACGGGCAACGTCGAGCAGCGCCTCACCGACGACGGCAGCCGCACCCTGTGGCGCCCGGTGGAGTGGGGCGGCGGCGGCTTCCTCCTGGAGGACCTGACCGGGGAACTGCGGCAGAAGCTGTCGGTGCGGCACGGCCTGGTCGACCTCACCACGGTCAAGGCCGTCCTGGAGGGCCTCGGGGTCAGCGACAAGGAACTGGTGGAGGAGGCCGGAGCCGATCCGGACGGCACCGGAGCCGAGCCCCTGGCCGTCATCGCCCGCCGCGAGGCGGAGCTGCCCGAACCCACCGAGGAGCTCCGGAAGAAACTCCACGTGCACTCCCTGGACTGGCTGCAGGAGGTCAGGGAACTCCTCCACGACGAGCGACAGCTGATCTTCTACGGCCCTCCGGGGACCGGAAAGACCTTCCTCGCGCAGCAGCTCGCCGTGTTCTTCGGCGGCGGCCCCGAGCAGGTCGAGCTGGTCCAGTTCCACCCCTCGTACTCCTACGAGGACTTCTTCGAGGGCTTCCGCCCCCGTGAGGACCCGGGTACGCACGAGGTCGCCTTCCGGCTCACGGCGGGACCGTTGCGGGAGTTCGCCGAACTGGCCCGCCGGGAGGGCAACCGGCACATCCCGCACTTCCTGGTCATCGACGAGATCAACCGGGCCAACCTCGCCAAGGTCTTCGGCGAGCTCTACTTCCTCCTCGAATACCGCGACCGCTCGGTGCGGTTGACCTACTCGGACGAGGACTTCTTCCTACCGCGCAACCTCTTCGTCATCGGCACCATGAACACGGCCGACCGCTCGATCGCCCTCGTCGACGCGGCCATGCGCCGGCGGTTCGCCTTCGTCGAACTGTCCCCGCGCCTCCCACCGACGCAGGGGCTGCTGCGGAGCTGGCTGGAGGCCGAGGAGAAGGACCTCGAACCCGCCGACCTCCTGGAGGCCCTCAACGAGCGCATCGACGATCCGGACTTCCAGGTCGGCCCGTCGTACCTGATGAAGCCCGGCGTCTTCCGCGAGAAGGGACTGGAACGGACCTGGCGGACCAAGATCCTCCCCCTGCTCGAGGAACTCCACTACGGAGACGGTGTGGACGTCGAGCACCGCTACGGCCTGCCGGAACTGCGCAAGGCCCTCGCCAAGCGCGCCGCCCTTCCGGGGGCGGACGAGGGGACCGACTCGGAGTGACGCCCGACGTTCCCGGGGTGCCCGACGTCTCGCTCGTCGAGCACGCCCCTGCCCGGTCGTTCCGCCTGCCGGACGCCGTCGGCCGTGCGGTCGCCGCCGCGAAGATCCTCGAAGAGGCGGCGCCGGACCCCTACGAAGCGGGCTGCTGGAGGCTGCGGGCGGGGAGCAAGGTCGGAGCCGTCACCCTGGCCCTGCCCACCGGCGAAGGCACCACGGTGCGCATCGCTCCCAAGGTGCCGGTCACCCGCCTCCTCTTCCTGCTCGGCTACAGCAGGGACCCACGGGGCTGGCGGGACGACAACGTCGACGTGGCCGAGCACGACGAACTACTGCCGGGGCTCGCCCACGCCGTCGAGAGGCAGATCGACCGCGCCCTGCGACGGGGCCTGCTCCAGGGGTACCGCACCACGGAGGAGTCCTCCCACGTCGTGCGCGGCAGGCTTCTGGAGGCCCAGCAGATCCGGCGCCGCTTCGGGATCCCGCTGCCGGCGGAACTGAGCCACGACGAATTCACCACCGACATCGCCGAGAACCGCGTGCTGCGCTCGGCCGTCGACCGTCTGCTGTGCCTTCCCGGAATCCCCGGAAAGGTCCGCGCCCGTCTGATGCACCAGCGGTTCCGGCTGGCCGACATCACGCCGCTCCGGCCGGGCCGGCCGGCCGGTGACTGGCAGCCGACCCGACTCAACGCCCGCTATCACGCGGCGCTCCACCTCGCCGAGGTGGTCCTGCGCGGCTCCTCGGCCGAGCACGTGCCGGGCCGGCTGAGCATGAACGGCTTCCTCTTCGACATGAACACCGTCTACGAGGACTTCGTCTGCACGTCGTTGCGAGAGGCCATGCGCACCCGTAGGGGGAGGAGCGTTTTCCAGGCGCCGGACATCCACCTGGACGAGGGCACCTCCATTCGCCTCAGGCCTGATTTCGTCTGGTACGGAGAGTCGGGCAGGCCGGCGATCGTCGCCGACGCCAAGTACAAGGCCCGTAGGAGTCAGGGCTTCCCCAACGAGGACCTGTACCAAATGCTGGCCTACTGCACGGCCTTGGGACTGTCCGAGGGGCATCTGGTCTATGCGAAGGGCAACGCCCCGCGGACCAGTCACCGAGTGAGGCACGCCGGGATCGTCCTGCACCAGCACGCGATCGAGCTGGACCGGCAGCCCGCCGAACTGCTGGCCGACATGGAGGCCTTGGCTCGACGCATGGCTCACGACCCGGCAGAGTCCTAGCGACCCCGCCGCCAACGGGTACGCGGTCCACGGCGTCCGGCACGGCGACCTCGCCGTTCGGCCAGGTCTTCGGTGACACCTGCGTCCGACGCCGTGCCTCCACAGCGCGTCGCCCCGCCGGACGGATCCGGCG
>NZ_JBHYMF010000045.1:0-46430 GCF_042742855.1 Streptomyces sp. NPDC058877
CTGCGTGGCGTTCTTCCGGGTGCGGGAGTCATTCCCCCATGAGTGAGACCAGCACCGCGCACGAGCCGCCGGTCGTCGTCGGCGTGGACGGATCCGAGCACAGCCTGCGGGCCCTGGAGTGGGCTCTGGGAACCGCGGAGGACGTGGGCGCGCCCCTGGTCGTGGCGCACGTCCGGTCGGAGGCGCTCCAGCTCGGCGCCGCCCGGATCGCCTCCCTCGGCGCGACGCCGGAGCTTCCCGACACGGTCGCGCGGGCCGCGCGGACGGTCGTCGAGGAACGCGGCCACCGGGTCCCGGTGCGGTACGACTCCTTGGACGGAGCCGTGACCGACGCTCTTCCGGCGGCGGCGCGGGGCGCACGGCTCCTGGTGACCGGGTCCCGGGGACACGGGGGCTTCAGCAGCCTGCTCCTCGGCTCGACCAGCCGCACCTTGGCCATGACGGCCCCTTGTCCGCTGGTCGTCGTCCCGCACGAGGCACGCGCCGCCTCGCTGGGGGGCGGGACGGAGGCGGGACGGGTGTTGCTCGGGCTCCATCCGGAGGAGACCGCGGACGGGGTGGTGGACTTCGCCTTCGAGGCGGCGCACCACCGGGGCGTGCCCCTGGAGGCCGTGACCTCGTTCCGGTTGCCGCCGCCGCAGGGCGCGCTGCTCGCCGCGCCCTCGCCCGCGCTCCAGGTGCCCCCGCCGCTCCCCCTCGCGGACGACGCGAAGGCGCTGGTGTCGGAGGCCGAGCGGGAGCAGGAGGAACGGTTGCGGCCGTTCGTCGCGCGGTGGCCGGGGGTGGAACTGGTTCCGGTGGTGGTGCCGGGGGACGCGGCCGGGCGGCTCGTCGCGGGCTCGCAGGATGCGGGGCTGCTGGTGGTGGGGCGACACCACCGGCACCACCTGGGGTCGCTGCTCATCGGTTCCGTGGCGCACGCGGTGCTGCACCACGCGCACTGTCCGGTGGCGGTGGTACCGCCCGGGGAGTCCCGATCATGACAGTCCCCGACGGTCCGGGTCGGTTCGCGCGGTCGTCGGCCGTCGCCGACGGCTCCGTGCCCGACCGGCCCCGCCGGGGGCCTGGCCAGAGCCGAGAACAGGGTCACGCGGGCCTTCGGACGTCTCCGTCGGCGGGTGCGGCTCTCTCCGGTTGTCCGGTGTAAGGACGAGTCTCCTCCCTTTTCCACACATTTCAAGGGTTTGTTCGGTTTTTCCGCAGGACGTCAGGGGCGGGTGTCGGAGCGGCCTGCTACACAGGGGGCATGACGACCGCAGAGCACGCCGCCACCGCCCGCCGCAACGTCCGCCCCCCGTCCCCGGGGGCCGCCCGCGGCGCGGGGGTCGTGGTCGTCGACCCCCACGACCGGGTCCTCCTCGGCCTGGACCGTTCGGGGGTGTGGGAGCTTCCCGGCGGGGGCGTCGAACCGGGCGAGTCCATCGAGGCCGCAGCGGTGCGCGAGCTGGCCGAGGAGACGACGCTCGTCGCGGACGCGGCCGAGGTGGAGGTGCTCGGTTTGATCATGGATACGATCACCTCCTCGGAGTTGACCCGGATGACCGCGGCAACGGCCGTGCACGGCTTCCGGGGCACCCCCGCCGTGGCCGAACCGGACAAGATCGAGCGCTGGGAGTGGACGGCCCCGGACCGTCTGCCGGAGGCCCTGTTCCTGCCGTCCGCGCAGGTGCTGCGGATGTGGCGCCCCGACCTCCCGCTCCCCGACGGGCCGTTCCACCGCTACGCGCTGGGCCGGCTTCCGGGCTGACCGGGTCGGCGCCGGTGCGCCACCGCGCGGGTCCCGGTGAGCGTGACTAGCGTGATCAGTGGAACACGTCATCGAATCGGAAGCGGGAGTCATCGTCATGGCCGTACGACCCGAAGGCACACCGGTCTGGACCGACGCGATGTTCACCGACGTCGAGGGCGCCAAGACGTTCTACGACGACGTGCTCGGCTGGACCTTCGGCGAGTCCTCCTCGGAATTCGGCAACTACACCCAGGCGTACAAGAACGGCAAGGCGGTCGCGGCCGTCGTTCCGCCGATGCCGGGCCAGGACGGGGAGCCGCGGTCCGCCTGGTGCCTCTACTTCGCCTCGGCCGACGTCGCGGCGACGGCGGAGAAGGTCCGCGGCGCGGGCGGCACCGTCCTGATGGAGCCGATGCAGGTCGGGGACTTCGGCTCGATGTGCATCGCACGGGACCCCTCGGGTGTCTCCTTCGGCCTCTGGCAGGCGGGGACCCACGAGGGCTTCGAACTGGAAGGCGAGACCGGCTCCTTCGTCTGGGCCGACGTCTTCACCCGGGAGCCCGACCGGACCGACGCGTTCTTCACCGAGGTCTTCGGCTACGGCTCCAAGAAGATGCAGGACGAGCAGATGGACTACAAGGCCTTCGACCTCGGTGGTCCGCAGCCGGTGCTCGGACGGATGGCCATGACGGCGGCGGACTTCCCGCCGGAGGTCCCCCCGTACATCCAGGTGTACTTCGCCGTCGACAACTGCGACAAGGCGGTCGAGGCGGCCGGACGCCTGGGCGGGCGGAAGGCCTTCGGCCCGATGGACAGCCCCTTCGGCCGGTTCGCGGCGATCGTGGACCCGCAGGGCGCCGCCTTCGCCGTGATCGACGTCAGGACGACCGTCGGGGAGATGCCCGAGTTCGAGTGAACGGTGCGACGCGGAGCCCCTCCTCGGGCCCGTGCGTGCGCCGTGCCGGTGGTCGGGGCCGGACCCGAGCACACGTGGAGTGCCCCCGGAACCACCCGCCCTTCACGGGCGGACCGCGGCGATCACGGATTGAGGCTGGAGACCACGTTCGCGGTGGCGGCCACGCCGTTGTGGATGGTGGGCGCCATGCTGGTGCCGGCGAGGAAGAAGCCGAGCAGGGCGCAGACGAGGGCGTGGGTGAACTTCAGACCGCCGCTCCGCAGGAAGACCACGGCCAGCACCAAGAGGAGCACCACAACAGAAATCGAAACGGCCATTGCTCTCACGTCCCTCCGTCGCCGCACCGGAATTGCGGCGTTCGGCCGATAGTGTGGCGGAATGTGCGGTCCGTCCGGGCGTACGGCACGACGGCCATACGGGTGAGATTCGGTCAGGATCCGACGGACAGACAGTCCCGCCACTGCACCGTGCGGTCGCACCAGCGCTCCAGGAGGACGCGGTCGTGGCCGACGGCGAGGAGACCGGCCCCCGTGTCGGCCCGGTAGCCCTCGACGGCGGCCACCAAGGACGCCGTCGTGGAGGCATCGAGCATCGCCGTCATCTCGTCACAGATCAGCCAGCGCGGCCTCAGACTCAACGCGCGGGCCAGACAGGCCCGTTGGAGTTGTCCGTCGCTGACCTCGTGCGGTCGGCGGTCGAGCAGGTCGAGGGTGAGGCCGACGGCTGGCGCGAGGGTCCCCACCCGGGCCGGCGCCTCGGCACGGCGACCGGTGGCGCGCAGCGGTTCGGCGATCAGGTCGGCGAGGGTGAGACGGGGATCGGCGGCCGTGCGCGGCTGCTGGAAGACGACGCCGACCGCCGTGCGCTGCTCGCGCGGGGCGCGGTGGCGCCAGGCCCGCACCTCGACGCCGTCGAGGAGGAGCCGACCGGCGTCGGGTCGGTGCAGGAGGGCGGCGACCCGGGCGAGGGTGGACTTGCCGCAACCGCTGGGGCCGAGGAGCCCGACGGCTTCGCCGGGGGCGATGGTGAGGGAGGCCTCCCGGAAGACGGGGACCTTGCGCTCGTACCCGGCGGTGACGGACTGGAGTTCAAGCACGGGGCTGCTCCGGGTGGTGGCAGGCCACACCGGCCCGGGGCTCGGGGCGGGTGGCACAGAGGGGTGTGACCCAGGGACAGCGTGGTGCGAAGGGACATCCCGCGGGCAGGTCGGAGAGTTCCGGCGGCAGGCCGGGGAGCGGGGTGAAGGCCCGTTCGGGCAGGGCGTCGAGGAGCCCGCGGGCGTAGGGGTGGCGCGGTCCGGTCGGGCCGAAGAAGCGGTGGGCGGGGGCGACTTCGACGAGTCGACCCGCGTACATGACGGCGACGCGGTCGGCGATGCGCTCGGCGGCGGCCAGGTCATGGGTGATGAGGAGCAGGGCGCGCCCCTCGTCTGCGTGCCGGCGCAGTTCGTCGACGGTGCGGTCGACGAGGTCGCGGTCGAGCCCCGTGGTCGGTTCGTCGGCGAGCAGCAGACGGGCACGGCCGATGAGCGCAAGGGCGGTGGCGGCCCGCTGGGCGAGACCGCCGGAGAGCTCGTGCGGATACCGGTCGAGGTGATCCCCCGGGAAGGCCGCCCGCTCCGCGGCTGCCTCGACGGCCTCCCGCCGTGCCCGACGGGGGACGGCGGTGAGCGCCCGGACGGTCTCCTCCAGGTGTGCGCGCACGGTGCGCACGGGCGTGAGGTGGGCGGCGGGGCTCTGGGGTACGAGGCCGACGAGCCGGCCCCGTACCGTGCGGGCAAGGGTCCTCTCGTCCGCGGCGAGCAGGTCTTCGCCGTCGAGGTGCGCCGTGCCGGAGGTCTCGGCGTTCCCGGGGAGCAGGCCGAGGAGGGCGGAGGCGAGGACGGACTTGCCGCAGCCGGACTCGCCGACGAGGGCGAGGCACTCCCCCGGCGCCAGGTCGAAGTCGGCGTCGCTGACGGCGGTGACGGTCCGGCCGCCGCGCAGTCGGAAGCGGACGGTGAGGCCCCGCACGCTGAGGACGGCGTCCTCGGCCCGCTCGGCGGTCACCGCCTCCAGCGCACGGAGGAGGTGCTCGTCCTTCACCACATCAGCTCCGATCGACGGCGCGGGCCCAGCCGGTCGCGCCAGACGCCTGCGAGCCCGGCGACGGCGAGGGTCGCCGCGATGAGCAGCAGGCCGGGGAAGAGGGTGGGCCACCAGGCTCCGGCAAGGAGCGAGGAACGGGCGTTCTGCACGAGGTTGCCGAGGCCGGCGCGGTGGCTGGGGAGGCCGAGGCCGAGGAAGGAGAGCGCGGACTCGTGCCACATGGCGTGCGGGACCATCAGGACCGCGGAGAGGACGGCCTGCGGCAGGACGGCGGGCAACAGGTGCCGGACCGCCACCCGCCACCGGCCGGCGCCGCCGGAGACCGCGGCGTCCACGAAGGGCCGGCCGCGGAGCGAGAGGACCTCGGACCGGACGATCCTGGCGGTGGAGAGCCAGTGGGTGACGGCGACGGAGGCGATGACGGGCCAGACCCCGGGGCGGAAGAGCGCGACGACGAAGATGCCGAGCAGCAGGTGCGGCACGGAGGAGAAGACGTCGACGAGGCGCATGAGGATGCGGTCGCACCAGCCGCCGAGCGCCCCTGCCGCGGCGCCGACGGCGGTGCCGACGACCGTGGCCACCAGGGCGGCGACGAGTCCGACCAGGAGCGAGATCCGCAGGCCGTAGACGCAGTGCAGGAACAGGTCGCGGCCGAGGTCGTCGGTGCCGAAGGGGTGCTCCCACGAGGGGGGCAGGAGTGTGCGGGAGAGGTCCACGGCCTGTTCGTCGAGGTGGGCGAGCGGTGGCACCAGGAGGACGGCGAGGAGGACGACACCGATTGTGAGGGCGGAGCTCCACAACCGGAGGCGGTGGGAGCGGGGGTCAGCCATCGAAGCCCACCCTCGGATCGGCGAGCCCGTACAGCAGGTCGGAGAGGAGGTTGCCGAGCAGCACGGCGACCGTGGCGAGCGCGGTGAGCGCGGCGAGCAGCGGGAAGTCGACGGAGGTGGCGGCCGTGACGGTCGCGGCGGCGATGCCGGGCCAGCTGAAGACGGTCTCCACGAGGAGCGCGCCGGTGATGAGCTCGGGGACGCGGGACCCGATGAGGGTGAGCACGGGGAGCATGCCGGAGCGGAGGGCGTGGCCGGTGAGCACGGTGGACTCGCTCAGGCCGCGGGCTCGGGCGCCCCGCACGGGGTCCTCGTCGAGGGCCTCGCCGACGCCCTGGCGGACGTACAGGAAGAACCAGGGCAGTTGGGAGGCCCCGAGGACCGATGCGGGCAGGACGAGGTGGCGGGCGACCTGGTCGGGGGTGACGGTTTCGCTCGCGGCGTCGGTGAGGCCGCCGGCGGGCAGGACGCCGAGCTCCAGGGCGAAGAACCAGATGGCGAGGAGGCCGATCCAGAAGGCGGGGGCGGCCTCCAGGGCGTACGCGAGGGGGGTGACGGCCCGGTCGAGGAGGCCGCCGCGGCGCCGACCCGCGAGGATCCCGAGGAAGGTGCCGAGGACGAGGGCGAAGGCGAAGGCGGTGGCGGCGAGGAGGACGGACCATCCGAGACGCTCGCCGATGACCTCGGCGACGGGCCGGCGCAGTACGGCGGAGTCTCCGAGGTCACCGGTGAGGGCCGAGGTCAGCCAGTCCCACCAGCGGGCGGGGAAGGGCCGGTCGACGCCGAGGTTGGCGCGGAGCTGGTCGAGGTTCTCCTGCGAGGCGGTGAGTCCGGCAGTGCCGGCGTAGGCCTTGACGGGGTCGAAGGGGGAGGCCGCGGCGAGGGCGAACACCGCGAGGGTGACGGCGAGGAGGACGGGGACGGCGGCCAGGGCGCGCCGTCCCGCCATGCGTGCCACGGCCCTCCGGGGAAAGCGGCGGCTCACCCGGTGGCCTCCTTGGGGGTCCAGGTCTCGACGTTCCACCAGGGTCCGGATGCGAGGCCGTGGTCGTGCGGTTCGATCTGGGTGGTGAGGCCTTCCCAGCGGTCGTTCAGGACGTACAGGTGGTCGATGTGGGTGAGGAAGGTGTAACCGGGGTCCTTCGCCAGCTCGCGCTGGACGGTGTCGTAGGCGGCGCGGCGCTCGCCGGGGTCGTTGCTGCGGCGGCCGTCCTCCAGGGCCCGGTCGACGGTCTCGTTGTCGTACCAGGCCATGTTGTTGAAGCCGTCGCCACCGAGGGCGGACTTCAGGAGCAGGTACTGGTCGAAGTCGGGGTCGCCGGGCGAGCCGCCGCCCGCGAGGACGGCGTCCGTCTTCATCCGGGGCTCGATGACCTCCCAGGTGCCCGCCCGGGTGGTGACGTCGATGCCGATCTCCTTGGCGTCGGACGCGTAGGCGAGGGCGTGGTCCTGGCGGAGCTTGTCGCCGGAGGGGTACCAGAGGGGGAAGGCCGCACGGACGCCGTTCCTGACCCGGATGCCGTCGGGCCCCCGCTTCCAGCCGGCCTCGTCGAGGATCCTTCGTGCACCGGCGGGGTCGTGGCGCCGTTCGGTGCCCTTCGCGAACCAGGGGCTGTCGGTGGGAACGGGTCCGTAGGCGGGCTTCCCCGCGCCGTCGAGGATCTTGTCGACCATGGCCTGCCGGTCGGCGGCGAGGTCGAGGGCGCGGCGGACCGCGGTGTCGCCGGTGACCCGGTGGTGCGTGGGGAGCGTGACCGTGCGGTAGTCGAAGGTCTTCGCCGTCCAGGTCTTCTTGGTCTCGTCGTGCGCGAAGCCGGCGGCGAGGTCGGGGGGCAGGACGGCGCCGTCGAGGTCGCCGGCACGCAGGCGGGTGGCCCGGACGTCGTCGTCCTTGACGATCGCCATGGTGAACTTCTTGACCCGCGGAGCGCCGCCCCAGTACGCGGGGTTGGCGGTGAAGGTGAGCTTCTCGCCGCGGGACCAGCCGGTGAGGACGTAGGGGCCGGTGCCGATCGGCCTGCTGGTGAAGGAACCGGTGTTGACGTCCTGTTGCGCGGCGACGTGCTCGGGGGCGATGGCGTGGACGGTGCGCTCGGCGAAGGGCGCGTAGGGGTACTTGAGCCGGAAGACGACGGTGTCGTCGCCGACCGCCTCGACGCTCCGGAGGGCGTCGAGTTCGGAGCGGGAGGGGTTGTTCGTCTTCGGATCGAGGATCGTCCGGTACGTGAAGACGACGTCGTCGGCGGTGAAGGGGACGCCGTCGCTGAAGGCGACTCCGTCACGGAGGGTGTAGGTGTAGGTGAGGCCGCCGTCACTGATGCGGGGCAGCGCGACGGCGAGGGCCGGTTCCAGCTCCATGTGCTCGTCGAAGGCGAGGAGCCCGTCGAAGATCTTGGAGTTGCCGTCCTTGCCGTAGCCGAGGAGGGGGCTGAGGCTCTCGGGCTCGTGGGCGATGCCGACGACCGCGGTGTCCCGGGACGCGCCGGCGTTGGCTCCCGGGGTCGTGCAGGCCGCCGCGGCGAGGGCGAGCACCCCGGTGAGCATCGCGACGGACGCGCGACGAACGGATCGGGCGACCATCGTGCCCACACCCCTCTTGAAGATCGAATGCTATTGCGAACAGCTTGCAATTAAACAGCATGGAGAGGGGTACGGGCACGGCGGCCCCTTACTCGGAGCCTTCCACTCCGTTACGCGGGAGCCGGAAGGTCCATGAGGGCGGCGACCACGTCCTGGTGCCGACCTGCCGAACCCAGCGCGAGCTGGTCGGACTTGGCCCGCTTCAGTGCCAGGTGTGCACCGTGTTCCCAGGTCATGCCGATCCCGCCGTGCAGCTGCACGCACTCTTCGGCGGCACGGACCGCCACCCGGGAGCAGTAGGCCTGGGCGACCGCCACGAGGAGCGGGGCGTCCGGGCCGTCGGTGGCGAGCGCAGCCGCGGCGGCACGGGCCGACGCCCGGGCCCCCACGAGGTCCAGCCAGAGCTGGGCCATGCGGTGCTTCAGCGCCTGGAAGGAACCGACGGGCCGATTGAACTGGTGGCGCTCACGGGTGTACCGCACGGTCTCCTGCAGACACCACTCGGCGAGCCCGAGCTGCTCGGAGGCGAGGAGACCGGCGCCCGCGAGCAGTCCCCGACGGACCGCAGCACGCGCCTCGTCCGGAGCGGCGAGGAGGCTGCCGCTACCGGGCGCCGTGGTGACGCGGGCGAGCGGACGGGTGAGGTCGAGCGGGGTCAGCGGTTCGACGTCCGCCGCTGCGGCCGGCACGGCGTACAACCCGTCGGCGCGCAGGACGAGGAGGACGTCTGCGACGGCGGCATCGGCGACGCCGGTGACCGTGGGCGTGAGCGGCGGCCGTGCGTCGGGCGCGGTCGACAGCGGCACCGCGAGGACCGCGACCGTACGGCCGGCCGCGAGTCCGGCGAGCAGTTCGGTCGCCGGGCCGTCCTCCCCCGCGAGGCCGAGCAGCACTTCGGTGGCGACCACCGCGCTGGTGAGGTACGGCACCGGCACCACCGCGCGCCCCAGCTCCTCCAGGACCACGGCGGCCTCGCGGTGGCTCGCGCCCTGGCCGCCGAGCTTCTCGGGGACGAGGAGTCCGGCGGCGCCCATGTCCGCGGCGAGGGTCCCCCAGAGACCGGGAACGTACGGATCCTCCGTCTCGATCCGGTCGAGCAGCACCCGGTGGCCGGCCCGGTCGGCGAGCAGGGCCCGAACGGCCGCCCGCAGGTCTTCCTCGGTCTCGGAGTAGAGCAGGTCCGGCTGTTCGCTCATCGGGCGAGGTCCTTCCAGGCGACGTCCTTGTCGTTGCGGGGCTCCGGGGGCAGGCCGAGCACGCGCTCCGCGACGATGTTGAGGAGCACCTCGCTCGTCCCGCCCTCGATCGAGTTGCCCTTGGAACGCAGGTAGCGGTACCCCGCGTCGCGACCGGTGAAGTCGACCAGTTCGGGGCGCCGCATCTCCCACTCCCCGTACAACAGACCTTCTTCGCCGAGTAGTTCGACCTCAAGGCCGCTGATGGCCTGGTTGAGCCGGGCGAAGGCGAGCTTCATCGCGCTGCCCTCGGGGCCGGGCTGTCCGGCGACGAGCTGCTGTCGGAGGCGCTCGCCGGTGAGCCTGGCGACCTCCGCATCGACCCAGAGGTCGAGGAGGCGGCGGTGCAGGTCGTGGGTGCGCAGTTCGGGACGTTCGCGCCAGGTCGTGGCGAGCTTCCCGATCATGCCGCCCTCGCGGGGGACGCGGGCGCCGCCGATGGACACCCGTTCGTTCATGAGGGTGGTCTGGGCGACCCGCCAGCCGTCCCCGACCTCGCCGAGCCGATGGGCGTCGGGGATGCGGACGCCGCTGAGGAAGACCTCGTTGAACTCGGCCTCTCCGGTGATCTGGCGCAGCGGCCTGACCTCCACCCCGGGGTCGGTCATGTCGCAGATGAAGTAGGTGATGCCCCGGTGCTTGGGCGCGTCCGGGTCGGTGCGGGCGATGAGGATGGCCCAGCGGGCGAGGTGGGCACTGGAGGTCCACACCTTCTGGCCGTCGACCACCCAGTCTCCCCCGTCGTCGCGCACGGCGCGGGTGCCGAGGGCGGCGAGGTCCGAACCCGCACCGGGCTCGCTGAAGAGTTGACACCAGACCTCTTCGCCGACCCAGAGGGGGCGCAGGAAGCGGGCGGCGACCTCCTCCGGGGCGTATGCGAGGAGGGTGGGCGCGGCCATGCCGAGACCGATGCCGATCCGGCGGGGATCGTTGTCGGGAGCGCCGGCGGCGGCGAGTTCGGCGTCGACGACGGCCTGGAGCGCACGCGGCGCGGCGAGGCCGCCGAGGCCCACGGGGTAGTGCACCCAGGCGAGTCCCGCGTCGAAGCGGGCCTTCAGGAAGTCGGTGCGGCCGGTGGTGGCGGGCGGGTGCTCGGCGAGCAACTCGCGCGTGCGGGAGAGGAGCCCTTCTGCGTCGATCACGACCGGCCCCCTTCCGGCAGGACGACGAGACGGCCGACGGTGGTGCCGTCGGCCACGCGCTGCACGGCGTCCGCCGCTCCGGCGAAGGGGACGCGTTCGCCGATCAGCGGCTTGATCAGCCCCTTGGCCGCGTGGGTCGTGAGGACCTCGTGGCAGCGAGCGATCGAGACCGGGTCCTTGGCCGCGTACAGGCCCCAGTGGAGTCCGAGGATCGAGTAGTTCTTCACCAGGGCGTGGTTGAGGGCGGGGGCGGGAACGGTTCCGCTCGCGAAGCCGACGATCACGATCCGCCCCTCGAAGGCGACGCACTTGGCGGACTGCTGGTACGCCTCGCCGCCGACGGGGTCGTAGACGACGTCGGCTCCTCGCCCTCCGGTCACCGCCTTGACGGTGGCGACCACGTCCTCGGAACGGCGGTCGATCACCACGTCGCAGCCGAGGGCGCGGGCGACCGCGGCCTTCTCCGGGCCCCCGACGACACCGATGACGGTGGCGCCGGCCGCCTTGCCGAGCTGGACGGCGGCGCTGCCGACGCCGCCCGCCGCGGCGTGCACCAGCAGGGTCTCCCCCTCTTGGAGGGCGGCACGGCGGTGCAGACCGAACCAACCGGTCTGGTAGCCGATGTGCAGCGCGGCGGCCTCGGCGTCGTCGAGCGCTTCCGGGGCGGGCAGGAGCCTGGCGGAGTCGGCGAGGACGTACTCGGCGAAGCCGCCGTGCGGGAGGGCGGCGGTGGTGACGACCCGGCGCCCGTCCTCGGTCTCGGCGCACACCTCCACGCCCGGGGTGAAGGGCAGCGGGGGGCGCACTTGGTAGTGGCCGCGACAGAGCAGGGCGTCCGGGAAGTTGACGTTCGCCGCACGGACCCGGAGGAGGACCTGGCCGTCACCGGGGACGGGTGGCTCCCCTTCCTCCCGGCGCATCACCGCGCCCGGTTCACCGTTCTCGTACACACGCCATGCCTGCATCCGGAATGCCTCCTCCGTACCGAGCGGTCGGCGGCATACTAAGCGGTCGCTTGCTCTCGATGGAACGGCTCAGCCGGACTTCTTGGGGCGCGCCCTCACGTGCATGCGCTCCCCCTGGGGACCGAAGAGGCTGAGGAATTCCACCGGTCCGTCGTCGGTCGGCCCGAACCAGTGCGGGACGCGCGTGTCGAACTCGGCCGCCTCGCCGGCCCCCAGGACGACGTCGTGCTCCCCGAGCACGAGCCGGAGCCTTCCCGAGAGCACGTACAGCCACTCGTACCCCTCGTGCACACGGGGCTCCGGAGCCTCGTGCGCCTTCTCCTGCACCACCTTGTACGCCTGGAGCCCGCCGGGCTGGCGGGTCAGCGGGTACATCGTCCGGCCGTGGCGCACGATCGGCTTCGCCTTGACCCGGGGATCACCCACGGGCGGGGCACCGACGAGCTCGTCGAGCGGGACCTGATGGGCACGGGCCAGCGGAAGGAGCAGTTCGAGACTGGGTTTGCGCTGCCCCGACTCCAGCCGGGAAAGGGTGCTCACGGAGATCCCGGTGGCAGCGGAGAGCTCCGCCAGGGTCACCCCCCGGTCGCGACGGACGCGGCGGAGACGGGGGCCGACCTCGGTGAGCACGGCTTCGATGCGGTCGTCTTCTGACATGGATCAAGTGTTGCAGAAACGGCAAGTTTCCTTGCAGCACCTTGAATCCGTGGCAGAGCCTCGCCCCATGAACGCACGGACGACGAGCAAGACGGACGAAACGAACGACGGGTACGACGCGGTGGTCGTGGGGGGCGGCGCCGCCGGCCTCAGCGCAGCGCTGATCATGGGCCGCTCCCGGCTGCGCACCCTGGTGGTGGACGCGGGCGAACCGCGCAACGCTCCGGCGGCCCACATGCACGGGGTCCTGTCCCGGGACGGGGCGAGCCCGGCCGCCTACCTGGAGACCGGCAGGAGCGAACTCGCCGCGTACGGCGTGGAAGTGCGGAAGGGGCGGGTGACCGGAGCGACTCCGGACGGGGAGGACGGCTTCGCCGTGTCCCTGGACGACGGAACCCGGGTGGACGCGCGCCGGCTCGTGGTGACGACCGGACTCGTCGACGAGCTCCCGCGGATCGACGGGGTGGCCCGGCGTTGGGGGCGGGACGTGGTGCACTGCCCGTACTGCCACGGCTGGGAGGTCCGGGACCTCCCGCTCGGCGTGATCGCGCACCCCGCGATGCCCGCGCACCAGGCCCTGATGGTCTCGCGGTGGTCCCGGGACGTGACGCTCTTCCTCCACACGGTCGACGAGCTGTCCGCCCGGGACGCGGAACTGCTGGACGCGGCCGGGGTCACGGTCGTGACCGGAACGGTCACCGGTCTCGCCGTCGAGGACGACGCCCTGACCGGAGTGCGGCTCGCCGACGGCCGGACCGTGCCGCGCTCGGTGGTCTTCGTCGGGGCCGAACGGCTCGCGCCCCGGGACGGGGTGCTGCGACAGCTGGGCGCGAAGCTGCGCACGACCCCCTTCGGGGAGTTCGTCGCGGTGGACGAGACCGGCCGGACGAGCGTTCCCGGGGTCTGGGCGGCGGGGAACGTGACGGGCCCGCAGGAACAGGTGGTCAATGCGGTGAGCCGGGGCTACCGGGCCGGGGTGGCGATCAGCAATGAACTGCTGCTCGCGGACCTGGAGGAGGCCGTGGTCCGTCGAGCTGCCGCCTGACGGGAAGTGTGCTTCCTCCGGGCCGCGGCCCGGAGGAAGCGCACGGTGCGGTGGCCGCCCGTGGGCCGGGAGGATGAAAGGAGGGCGACCACGGCTGCGCCGAGCCGGCGCGCGGGTGAGGATCGGCCATGGTGGCCGGGTCAGGCCGCCGACGACGGAAGGACGGGGCTTCCCGTGCTCGGTACGCAGTTCACCCAAGGCTCTCCCAGCTGGATCGACCTCGGCAGCCCGGACCCGGAGGCCTCCGCCGCGTTCTACGGCGCCGTCTTCGGCTGGGAGTTCCAGTCGGCGGGACCGGAATCCGGCGGGTACGGCTTCTTCCGCCAGGACGGCCGCACGGTCGCCGCCCTGGGGCCGCTCACCGAGGAAGGCGCCCACAGCGCCTGGACGGTGTACTTCCAGACCTCGGACGCGGACGCCACCCAGAAGGCCGCCGCGGCAGCGGGCGGCACGGTCCGCGTCCCCGCCTTCGACGTCATGGACGCGGGCCGCATGGCGTGCCTCACCGACCCGGCAGGTGCCGAGTTCGCCGTGTGGCAGCCCGGTGCCGTCAAGGGCCTGGAGCGGACCTCCTCCGTCAACACCCTGGTCTGGGCCGAACTGCACGTCTCCGAACCGGAGTCCGCGCTCGCCTTCTACCGGACCCTGTTCGGCTGGCGGTGGGCCGGGCTGGAGACGCCCGACATGACGTACCGGGTCGTCTCCACCGCCGAAGGCGACCAGGAGGACGCCTCGTTCGGCGGCGTCGCGGAGCTCCAGGGCGCAGACGAAGGACCACGCTGGGTGCCGTACTTCGAGGTCGCGGACGCCGACGCCGTGTCCCACTCGGTCCGGGGCAACGGCGGTTCGGTCCTGATGCCGGCGGCCGACGTCCCCGACGTCGGCCGCATCGCCCGGCTCGCCGACCCCGACGGCGCGGCCTTCGCGGTCCTGAAGCCCGTGCCGATGGGGTGAGGAAAGACCGCCGTCAGCGCGCGAAGAGTTCGAACGCCACCGCCGGACGACCGCCGAAGCGGGTCGAGACCCGGCTCGCCGTCGAGGCCAGGAAGGCACGGACGTAGTCCTCCGGCGGCTCGTCCGTGAGCGCCTCGATGTAGGCGCGGTGGCAGAGGAGGGAACGGATCGCACGGTCCATTCCGGGAGTCGCGTCGATCGCATGGGTGGGGGTGCTGGAGGCGGCGACCGCGACCCATCGGACGCCGTCCCAGGGCTCCAGGCCCTGGTCCTCCAGCTCGGGGAAGATCCAGCGGTTCCCCGCGTCGGCCGCCGCGTCCAGCACGGCACGTCCGACGGCCAGGTGGTCCGGGGTGTTCCAGGTGGCCCCCGGTCCGTCGCCCCAGGTGTCACGGTGGTTGAGGGTGACGAGGAGTTCCGGGCGGTGACGGCGGATCGCTGCCGTGATGTCGCGCCGCAGCCCTGGTCCGTACTCGACCACCCCGTCCCGGTGGTCGAGGAACTCGACGGTGTCCACGCCGACCACGGCCGCGCTGTCCCGCTGCTCCTGCTCGCGCAGCGGGCCGCAGACGTCCGGGGCGAGGGAGTCGATTCCGGCCTCCCCCCGGGTGGCCAGGACGTAGACGACGTCCTTCCCCTGGTCCGTCCAAGCGGCAACGGCAGCCGCGCAACCGTACTCCAGGTCGTCGGGGTGGGCGACGACGGCGAGGGCGCGCACCCAGTCGTCGGGCATCTCCAGGAGGTCCGTGGCATCACTGTCGCTCATGACCGCAGGATACGGGTCGTCTCCGTCGCGGTCCGGCGAAAGCCCCCGGCGAGGATCACCGACCGCGAGACGTGCCGCGGACGGTCCGGGTTGAGACCGCGCCGGCCCGCGAGCGCGACCGCGAGTCGCTGGGCGCGGACGAGGGCCGCGACCGGATCGATGGCATCGGCGGCGAACAGCGCCCCCGTGGACTCCACTTCGTCCCGGAGCCCGGACGGCGCGGGACCGAAGCAGCAGACCAGGCTCGCCCGGTCGCTGATGCTGATCGGACCGTGCCGGTACTCCATCGCCGCGTACGACTCCGTCCAGGCGCGGGCGACTTCACGGAGCTTGAGCGCCGCCTCGTCGGCGAGCCCGACGGTCCAGCCGGTGCCGAGGAAGGTGAACTGGCCGCGCCGCTCCCAGGCCGCGGGGAGCCTTTCGTACAGGACCAGTTCGGCATCGGCGATCGCGGGTCCGAGGTCCACCCCGAGCCCGGCACGCAGGAGTTGGAGGGCGGTGGTGGCGAACCGGGTCTGGACGATCGAGCGCTCGTCGGCGAAGCCGAGGTCGACGATCCGGTGGGCGAGCCGGCCGGCAGGGCTCTCGGGGACTCCGGTGACGACGAGCGTGGGGACGCGTCCGGCGGCCCCGGTGAGCAGGTCCACGACCTCCGTGGTGGTGCCGGAGCGGGTCAGGGCGACGATCCGGTCGTACCCGCGGCCGAGCGGGGTCGCGTCAGAAGCGGGAAAGGCATCGGTCTCCCCCGCCCCGAGGGACTCCCGCAGGGCCGCGTAGGCGCGGGCGATGAAGTACGAGGTGCCGCAACCGACGACCGCCACGCGCTCACCGCGGGCCGGCAGCAGACCGGCGTCGCGGTCGGCGATCTCGGCGGCACGGCGCCAACAGTCGGGCTGGCCGGCGATCTCCGCGCTGACGTGGGTGCTCATGGTCCGGATCCTCTCCTCCAGGGTCCCGCACGGGTCCGGACCGAGTTGTACCGGTGGCCGTGCAGAGCACGCCATGAGCAATCCTCACTCGCTCCTTGGACTTTTGCGCGGCTCCCCGTGCCCGTCCTGCGCCGTGGCGGTCAGATCTCGTCCCGGGCGAGGGCGAGGAGCCGATCGAGGACGCGCGGCCCGCCGGCCCGCACCCCGTCGTGCTCGAACTCGTCGGTCACCCAGGTCCGCAGACCGCGCACCGCTCGTGCGGTCTCCAGGGAGTGGGCGGTGTCGACGTACATGTCGTCGTGGTAGACGGCGGCCGCCACGGGAACCCGGTTGGCGGCGAGGCGCTCCGGGGCGTAGAGCGGGGGCCAGTCGACGCGCGCCGCGAGCAGTTCCGCGGTCTCGCGGAGCGGACGCAGGGCCGGATCGGTGGTGAAGTGCCAGGGGTGGACGGTCTCTCCGGTGAAGAGCAGGGGACCGCCCTCGGCGAGTGCGGTGCGGGCGTCGAACTCGGGGTGCTCGGCGCGGATCCGCTCGGCGGCCCAGTCGGTGGCCCCCTGTCCCTGGGCGTAGATCGCCTCGTGGAGCACTGCGTACAGCGGGTGTCCCGCGTACGAGAGGTGCGCCTGCACCTGCTCCAGGAAGGCGTCCGAGAGTTCCGGCCCGCCGGGGGTGGGGACGAATGCGCCCTCCAGGAGCAGGTGGAGCTGGTGGGTGCCGTCTCCGGAGCCGAGCAGGATGCCGAGGGACTGGAAGGCCTCGACGGTCAGCAGGCCGCCGCCGGGGAGGGTGACCTCGCGGTCGACGAGGTGGGCGGCGATCGCGCGGGCCCGCTCGGCGTCCTGCGGATGACGGGCGAAGTGCGCCTCGTTCTTCCGCCGGATGCGGGGGTAGGCGGCGCGGTAGACCTCGTCGGCGGTGGCTTCGAGGGAGGGGAGGCCACCGGTGACGAGGACGGTGTCCAGTCCTTCGGGGGCGGTGGAGAGGTAGTGGGTGGCGCAGAAGCCGCCGAAGCTCTGGCCGAGGACGGTCCAGGGGGCGCCGCCGGTGAGCCGGCGCCGGATCAGCTCGCAGTCCTTGACGATGGAGTCGGCACGGAAGTGGGCGAGGTATTCGGCCTGTTGGGCGGGGGTGCCCCGGAGCGGCAGGGTCTGGCGGTTCGCGGGAGTGGAACGCCCGGTGCCGCGCTGGTCGAGCAGGAGGACCCGGAACTCCTTCACGGCACGGCCGAGCCATGCCTGCGGGCCGATGAAGCGGCGGGCGCCGAAGCCCGGCCCGCCCTCCAGGTACACCAACCAGGGAAGCGTCTCGCGACCCGCGCGGTCCCCGTCGCTCGCGACGACCTCGCGGCCGAAGACCTCGATGCGCTCTCCGTCGGGGCGGGCGTGGTCGAGGGGGACGGGGAAGCGGTGGTCGGTGAGGACGAGGCCCGGCTGACGATAGGTGGTCACGCTGTTCCTGCTCCTGTTCTCGTTCGCTGTGCCGTTGTTCAGCCCCTCTGTGACTCCCGGCAGTCCGGGCGTTTCGGCCCGGAAGGTCCGTCTCATCACCGAAGCACGAGGGGTTCGGCTTGAGTATGGCCCCTCTCTTCTTCCCGCACCTGTTGCGGCAGGGCTTCGTCACCTGCCCACCCCGCGGCCTGCTTGAAATGCGACGCACGACGCTTCGCGGGCACGAGATCGTCCGCTCTCTGATTTCCTGGATCCAGCGTCTCGTGTGCCCAAGGCCTGAGGACAGGGTCCTGTCCCCGACTTGACCACTGGGGTCGAGCGCTGACGCAGGTGGGGGCGGCAGAGGACTGTCGGTGGCTGGTGACAGGATCACCGGCATGGGTTTCGTACGCACCACTCCACCGCGCCCCGTGGACGTGGCCACGGTCTTTCCCGAGCTGGCTCCCCTGGCGCGATCTGCGATGCGGCTGCATCCGCGTCCGGGGTCGCCTTCGGTCAGGGACAGCTCGGTCGGCGGGCCGTTGCTGTGGCCGGCAGGGGATCCGTGGCCGCACTGCGAAGACGCGCACCTGCACATGGACACTGGATTCCGCCGATCACTGACCGAAGTGCGGCTCCAGAGACGTCTGCAGTCCCGGTGGCACCCTGGTGGCCGATCTCCCGTGTTCACGCCCGAAGAGGAAGCGCTCAAGGAGCGCAAGGCCGCGCAGCTCGCCGAACGGCTCGCCGCAGGCCCTCCGTGGCCCGCTGAATGTCCGGTCCCGATGTTGCCCGTGGCTCAGTTGTTCCTGCGTGACGTCCCCCTGCTACGGCCGCCCGGGCAGGCCGATCTGCTGCAGGTCCTCTGGTGCCCGTACGAGCATGAACCGGATTGCAAGCCGGCGACCGCACTGTTCTGGCGGTCGACTGCGGAGGTCGGCGACGTCCTTGCCACACCACCGGAACCATACGAGGCGGACCATCCGGGTTATGTGCCGGAGCCGTGCGTGCTGGCTCCGGAAGCGATCACCGAGTACCCCAACGGCCTGGATCTGGGCCCGGAGCTGCAACGGATGTTGGAGGACCGGAACAGGTGGCAGGCAGTCGACGCCGTCGTGGACGGCTCCTACGCGGAGTCTCCGTGCGACTTCTATTTCGTTCATCTGGGCAACGCACCCGGCTGGAAGGTCGGCGGCTGGCCGCCTTGGGGCCGCACCGACCCGAATCCCCGGTACTGCGCTGTGTGCCGGGTGCAGATGGTCCCGCTGCTGACGATCGCTTCCTGGGAGTGGGCCGGCGGTGAAGGCCACGGCTGGGCGCCACAGGAAGAGCAGTCCGCCGCCCTCGCTGGCCCCCACCACTCGGGCCAGGGCCCCTCGCAGCCGACGAGGGTGGAAGTGGGCAGCGCGGACAACATGCAGATCTACGTCTGCCCGGCCTCCCCCGAGCATCCGCACACCGACCTGATCCAATGAGCTGCCGGGCCTGTCGCACACCCTCCCGTTGGTGACGGAAGTTCTGTCGAACCAAGAAGCGTGACAAGCCGCTTGCCCCGCCGTCGCCGTGTCCGGCGCGAACGTGCACGACGGCCTTGCCCCCCGCTGGTCTGTGGCATGCCCGCCGTCGGCTCCCGGCGCGGGCCCCGTCGACAGCACCCCGTCGGGCTCCGCGCCGACGCCGAATCCCCGATGGGGATTCCGGAGCCGGCACTCACCGCGATCCTGGAATCGAACCATGGGCACATCTGCGAGTTCGGGATGAAACGGTCCACTCCCGATGCCTCGACTGCGATCGGATACGCTCCGGACCTGCCAGCGGCGGCATGGAACGCGGCCGCCCAAGACGGCATTCTGATTGCGCGCACTCCGAAGGAGCCCATCGCGATGAAAAGGGAGCCCAGGTGAAAGGGGCGTACCTCATCTCGACCTCCACTGACCTCTTCGACAAGATTCACAGCATCTTGCTCGAAGTCGGGGCCAAAGCTGCCGCAGACGTTGTGCAGCTGGATGACGGTCAGGGGCACCTCTTCACTGTGTATGAGGCGGACCCGTCGTTGGATTGGGATTGGCGTGAGGGACCCTTCTCCCTTCGCCGGGAAGTGCAGATGCCCGATCTGGCCGGTGCAGTCGCATGCATGGTGGAGTGCCGATGGGAGGCGATGTTCGCGAGAGTGGTGCAGCACATTTCTGCGCATCTGCCACAGACGGCCTGGGTGCTGGACGGGAACGGCGTTCTGTGGGACGCCTCTGATGTCGATCCCTCTGAGGTCTGCCTTTAGCGCTCCAGCAGAATTTCACCGTCCGACCTGGTTCTTTCGTCGGGCGACGGAAATACGGCGGAGTTTCGGTCGCGCGGAGACGGCCTCACGGAGACCGCACCTCGATCGTGCGACAACGCCGCGGGGGAGCGCCGGCGACGGGGGACCGCCCGAAGTGGTTTCGCATCGTGTGGCGCGGTGGGCACCGCGGGTCCGTTCGCTCCCGGAAGGACGGTCGTCGGACGGCGCGGTCGCCTGCTCGTGGGGAGCGGCGGAAGGCCCCGCGTCCCCGACGGTGGTTCGGGGTGCGGGGCCTTCCGGGGCCGCGGACGGGTCGGGCCGGTGAGGTACGGGGTCGGTCAGGGAGCGATCGGCAGTCGGCGCTTGTGCTCGGTGAGCTCGTAGCGACGGGTGATCGAGGCGTGGGCGGCTTCCCCGACCGGCTTGCCCTCCAGGAAGTCGTCGATGTCGTCGTAGGTGACGCCGAGCGCGTCCTCATCGGGCTTGCCCGGGTCGAGGGTCTCCAGGTCGGCCGTGGGGGTCTTCCACACCAGCTCGGTCGGGGCGCCCAGCTCGTCGGCGATCGCGCGGACGCGCCGCTTGGTCAGTCCGGTCAGCGGAACGACGTCGGCGGCACCGTCGCCGAACTTGGTGAAGAAGCCGGAGACTGCCTCGGCGGCGTGGTCGGTGCCGACGACGAGGCCGTCGTGGGCACCGGCGACGGCGTACTGGGCGATCATCCGCTGGCGTGCCTTGATGTTGCCGTGCACGAAGTCCTGGTGATGGGCGTCCCGGAAGGTCACCCCGGCGGCGAGGCCGGCCTCCAGGGCCGCGTCGCTGGCCGCCTTCACGTCCACGGTGAGCACCCGGTCGGCGCGGATGAAGCCGAGGGCGGTCTGCGCGTCCTGCTCGTCGGCCTGGACTCCGTAGGGCAGGCGCATCGCGTAGAAGGTGGCGTCGTGGCCGGCGGCGCGGGCGCGCTCCACGGCGAGCTGGCAGAGCCGGCCGGTGGTCGTGGAGTCGACGCCGCCGCTGATGCCGAGGACCAGGGCGCGCAGCCCGGTGAAGGTGAGCCGTTCGGTGAGGAAGGCCACCCGGCGCTCGATCTCCGCCCGCGGGTCGAAGGTCTCGGAGACCTGGAGGTCCCGGGCGATCTGCTGCTGGACGGCGTGGGGCGCCGGGTCGGTCACGGAAGTCTCCTCGTCAGGGGGTGGTGGACGGCGCACCGGGGCACACGGGGACGCACGGCGGTGTGCGGGGTGTGCGGGGATGCACCGGGGTCGACTCTACGCGTCGTCCGATCCGGCGGTGGAGGCGTCCGGGGTGCACAGCACCTCGACCCGTTGGACGAGGTTGTTCGCGAAGCCGCCCCGGTTCCACGGCGCGCTCAGCGGTTGGACGTTCCCCTCGGCGTCGGTGGCCCGCACGGCGAGGTGGCGCAGGCCCGGCGTGGCGGTCCAGGTGGTGTGCCAGCGGGCCCAGGCCCACGGGTGGGCGGGGTCGCGGTCCACGACGGCGTCCGTCCAGACGGCCCCGCCGTCCTCGCTGACCTCGACGCGGGTGACCGGGCCGTACCCGGACCAGGCGCGCCCGGTGAGCGGCACGGGCCCGGGACGCACGACGCGGCTGCGGGACATGAAGTCGGGGAAGCCGGGCGGCGCCATCAGGGCCCGGGGCGCGATGAGGGTGACGGGCTCCCCCGGATCGCCCGCCTCCTGGCGCAGCCGGTAGGCGACGCTCTGCTGGAAGCCGGTGTACGGGGCATCGGTGAGCGTGATGTCGTGGAGCCACTTCACGTGGGCCATGCCGTACCAGCCGGGGACGACGAGGCGGAGCGGGCTGCCGTGCTGCGGGGGCAGGGGGGCTCCGTTCATCGCGTAGGCGACCAGGACGTCCCGCGCGGGGTCGGCGGCCGTCTCCAGGGGCAGGCTGCGCCGGTAGTCCTGCTCGACGCCGCGCTCCACACCGTGGTCGGCCCCGGTGAACACGGCCTCGACGGCGTCCTCCGCGATGCCCGCCTCCACGAGGAGGGCGGCCAGTGGGACGCCGGTCCAGTCCGCGGTGCCGACGGCTTCGACCAGCCAGGGCTGGCTGACGGGGCGGGGGGTGAGACGGGCCCGGCCGTTGCCCGCGCACTCCAGGGTGACCCGGCGGGTGACGGCGGGCCGGGACCGGAGCTCCGCCGGGTCCAGGGCGAGCGTCCGGAGCACCCGGCCGCCGATGGTGAGCCGCCAGCCGTCGGGGTCGGTGGCGGGGATGTCGTAGTGCACGAGGACGTAGTGGAGGCCGGGTGGGGTGACGTCGTAGCGCAGTGCTTCCAGCGGCAGTCCGTGGTTGCGCGTGGCGAGGGCGAGCTCCTGCGCGGTCACGCCCTCTTCGGGGCCGGCCACCCGTCCCGGTGCGCTGATGTCGCCCAGCCCATTCGGGGTTCCGTCCATGCCCTCATGGTGCGCCCGGGGCGGGGGCCCGGCACGTCGAGCTCCGTCACGCCCGTCGGGAGCCGCGCAGGGCGCGGTCGAGGCCGTCCTGGGGAGGGCCGGTGAGGGCCCGGAGGAAGATCTCCTCGTAGACAGGGCCGCCGATCGTCGCCCGAGCGGTTTCGGTGTGCTTCTCGTGCAGGGCCCGCAGGCCGGGCAGACCGCGCCGGGGCTGGCCGGTGGAGCGCCAGTACGCCTCGCCCGTGCCCGATGCGTCGGCCGCGCGCTCGCCGTCGCCGCCCGCCGCGAGGGCCGTGGCGAGGACGTCGAGCCCGAGGGCGGTGCCCAGGCTCGCGCCGAGGCGTCGGGTGCCTTCGAGCATGGCGCGGGCGTGGGCGGCGGCGGCCGTCGGGTCGCCCTCCAGGAGGCCGGTGAGGGCGAGCTGGTACTCCAGGGCGGTGCGGGTCCAGTGTTCGTCGAGTCGGGTGCAGAGGGCGTGCAGGTCGAGGGCCTCGGCCCGGGCCTCGGTGAGCCGGCCTAGGCCGGTGAGCGCGAAGACGCGGACGAGGTGGCAGCGGAGCCGGGCCGCGGAGTCGTCCGGGCCGCCCCGCCCGTCGTCGAGGACGTGGCCCACGACGACGTGGGCAGCCATCGGCCGGCCCGTGGTCAGGGCGAGGAGACCGGCGAGGGCGGCGGCGTCGAGGGTGAGGTCACCGGGCCGGTGGCGGGCGGGAGCCGCCCCCTGACCGGCGGGAGCACCGCCGTGCGCCGGGAGCCGGTCGAGGCCATGCGGACGGCCGTGCCCATGCGGACGGTCGGGGCCTGGTGCGTCGCCGCGGGGTGAGCGCCGGGCGTGCTCGGTGCGCCGGTCCTCCGCGTGCTCCACGTGTTCGGCGCGTTCGACGTGTTCGGCTCGTTCGACGTGTTCGGCTCGTTCGACGTGTTCGGCTCGTTCGACGTGTTCTGTGTGCTCCGCGTGACGGGCTTCGCGGGCGCACTGCTCGCTGACCTCCTGGGCGGTTCCGAAGTCGCCCTGCAGGACCAGGGTGACGCCGAGCGCCCACAGGGCGCGGGCCCGGGGGCGACCCCGGACCGTGCTGAGCAGCAGGGCCTGTTCGAGGCCGTCGCGGGCTTCGCGCAGGCGGCCCCGGCAGGACCAGGCGAAGGCGACGGAACCGACGAGGTCGAGGGCGGCGTCGGGGTCGGTGCGCAACAGCCGGTCCAGGGCGGTGCGCAGGTCGGTGTGGTGGGCGTCGACGGTCCGGTACCAGCTCAGCTGACGGGCGCCGTGCCACTCGTCCCCCGCACGGCGGGCCAGTCCCCGGAACTGTGCGGCGTGGCGGTCGGCGACCGCTGCGGTCTCACCGGTCCGCTCCAGCCAGGTCGCCCCGTACTCGCGGATGGTGTCGAGCATGCGGAGTCTGCCGGCGGCGTCCGGGGGGCGGACCACGGAAGCGCGGACGAGGCCGTCGAGCGCCTCGGGGAGGGTGGCCCGGTTCAGGGGGCCGCCGATGCAGACGGCGGTCGCGGAGGCGAGGTCGAAGGGACCCCTGAAGACGGAGAGCCGGGCCCAGAGGAGGCGTTCGAGGGGGGTGCTCAGCTCGTGGCTCCAGCCGATGGCGGAGCGCAGGGTCTGGTGGCGGCTGGGCCAGACCCGTTCGGGGTGGGCGAGCAGGTCGAAGCGGGCTTCCGGCGGGGCCTCGAAGCGGGTGCCGAGTTGGTCGCGGACGGTTTCGGCGCCCTGGAGGCGGATCTGCGCGGCGGCCAGTTCCAGGGCGAGGGGTATGCCTTCGAGCCGTACGCAGATCTCGCCGGCGGGGCCGGTGGCGGGGAAGTCTTCCCCGGTGGCCCTGCGGAGCAGTTCCAGGGCGTCGTCCCCGGCGGGCGGCAACGGGTCGAGGGCGACGACCTGCTCCCCCGTGACGCCGAGGGGGCGGCGGCTGGTGGCCAGGACGGTGAGGCCCGGAGCGGCGTCGAGGAGTTCGGTGACGAGCCGGGCGCAGGAATCGGCGAGGTGTTCGCAGGAGTCGAGGACGAGGAGCAGCCGGTCGTCGGCGAGGCGGCGGCAGAGGCCGGTGGCGGCCATGCCGGGGGTGTGGTCGGCGAGGCCGACGGAGTCGGCGACGAGCGCGACGAGGAGCCGGTCGGCGTCGAGCTGGGCGAGATCGGTCCACCAGGCACCGTCCGGGTGGCGGGCCGCGGCCCGGTGGGCGGCGCGCAGGGCGAGCCGGGTCTTGCCGACTCCTCCGACGCCGGTCACGGTGACGAGGCGGTGCTCCGCCAACGCGACGGATATTCGCTCCAGTTCCGTGCGGCGCCCCACGAAACCGGGGTTCTCGTCCGGCAGATGTCCACGCACGGGAGCAGTCTCCCCCATGGAGGCCCCGAACGGAGCGGTGGAGCGGGTTCGTTACGCGTCTTCGACGGTCACCACGACGGAGTGCCAGCCTTGCGCGCCGTTGGGCATGGGGCTGGTGCGGCGTTCCGGCTGGGTGCTGCCGGTGCCGTCGGTCGCGCGGACGGTGAGGGTGTGGCGGCCCGGGACGGCCTGCCAGGGGTGGACCCATTGGCGCCAGGTGTCGGTGCCGTCCTCTGCGGCGAGCCGGGCCTCCTGCCAGGGGCCGTCGTCGATCCGCACCTCCACGCGCCGGATGCCCCGGTGCTGGGCCCAGGCGACGCCGGCGACCATGACGGTGCCGGCAGCGGGGCGGGCGAAGGGGCGGGGGGTGTCGATGCGGGACTGCGTCTTGACGGGGGCCCGGGCGGCCCAGCCGCGCGGGACCCAGTAGGCGTCGTACGCGTCGAAGGTGGTGAGCTCGATGGACTCGATCCACTTGCACGCGGAGACGTAGCCGTACAGGCCGGGGACGATCATGCGGACGGGGAAGCCGTGCGTGAAGGGCAGGGGTTCGCCGTTCATTCCGAAGGCGAGGAGGGCGTCCCTGCCGTCCATGACGACCTCGACGGGGCTTCCGATGGTCATGCCGTCGACGGAGCGGGCGACGAGCTGGTCGGCGGGGCCGCCTTCGGAGGGCGGGCGGACACCGATCTCGCGGAGCAGGTCGGCGAGGGGGACGCCGAGCCAGCGCGCGTTGCCGACGTAGGGGCCGCCGACCTCGTTGGAGACGCAGGCCAGGGTGACGTCCCGTTCCACCGCGGTCCGGGCCATGAGTTCCCTCAGGTCGAGGCTGTGCTCGCCCTGGACGCCGGTGCCGTGGAGGCGCAGCCGCCAGCGGTCGGCGTCGATCTTGGGGACGATGAGGGCGGTGTCGACGCGGTAGAAGTCCCGGTTGGGGGTGATGAAGGGGCTGATGCCGGGGACGTCGAGCTGGGCGGCGGCGGGCACGGGCGGGGCGGGGGACGCGGGGCGGGGCAGCCGCAGGGCCGCGCGGGAGGCTGCGGCGTTCTGCTGTACGGGGCTGCCGGCGGCTCGGCCGAGGGCTGCGGCGCCGGTGGCGGCGAGGCCGGTGGAAGCGGCGACGAGGAGGAAGGTCCGGCGGTCGGCGCGGGTGGTTCCGCTCGTCCGGGGCCCGAGCAGGCCGATCAGGACGTAGAGCAGGACGGCTCCGACCGCGGCTCCGACCAGGGAGGGGGCGGCATCGGTGAGGGAGTCGGAGTCGGGACGGTTGACGGCGGCGAGCGCCCCGAGGACGCCGAAGGCGAGGACGAGGCAGCTGCCGAGCAGGCGGTGGCGCAGGGCGAGCAGCCCGACCCCGAGGGCGAGGAGACCCAGGAGGAACAGGATCCCGAGCTGGAGGACGGTCTTGTCGCTCTCGCCGAAGGCCCGGATCGCCCACTCCTTCAGGCCTGCCGGGGTCAGGTCGATGACCGCGCCGCCCACGGCCGGAACGGGGCCCGCCTCGGGTCGCACCCGGGTGGCGACGAGGTCGGCGACGGCCAGGGAGACGTACGCGGAGAGCAGTCCGCCGAGCGCGGCGAGGAGACGGTCGGTGGGGGTGGGTCCGGGGCGTTCGGGGTGTGGCTCGCGCGTGGTCCTGGTGGCGTTCATGGTGGGTGTTTCGGCAGGCCGGACCCTGCTCATGGGTGTCTTCACCCGGGTGGCGGACCTTCAGCGGGGGTGGTGCGGGGTGTCCGGGTGCTCACCGGGGCCCGCGAGTTCCTCTGCGGTCTCGGCTCCCACGACCGCGCCGGTGCTCTTCTTGCCCCGGCGCAGACGGCGTTCGAGGCGGGAGGCGAAGGTGGTGAGCGCGAAGTTGAGCACGACGAAGATCACGGCGACGACGGTGAAGCAGGCGATCGTGTTGGCGCCGTAGTTGGCGCTCATCGGGCGCACGGAGGCGAGGAGTTCGGAGAAGCCGAGCATCGCGCCGCCGAGCGCGGTGTCCTTGACGATCACGACGAGCTGGCTGACCAGGGCGGGCAGCATGGCGGTGACGGACTGCGGCAGGAGGACGTGCGCCATGGTCTGGCCCTTGCGCATGCCGATGGCCTTGGCGGCGTCGGTCTGGCCGGCGGGGAGGGCGAGGATGCCGGCGCGGACCACCTCTGCGAGCACGGAGGCGTTGTAGAGGACCAGGCCGGTGACCACTGCGTACAGGGGGCGGGTGTCGGGGCTGACGTCGGTGAATTCGGAGTAGGCGGCGTTCGCGAAGAGCATCAGGATGAGGACGGGGATGGCCCGGAAGAACTCGACGACGGTGCCGGCGGCGACGCGTACGGCCCGGTGGTCGGAGAGCCGGAGGATGCCGAGGAGCGCGCCGAGGGGCAGGGCGATCACCATGGCGAGCGCGGCGGCGATCACGGTGTTCTTCAGGGCGGGCAGGATGTACGTCTGCCAGACCCGGGCGTCGGTGAAGAAGGGCGCCCACTTGGACCATTCGAGCTGGTTCTTGTCGGCGAGGCTCGCCACGACCCACCAGAGCACGGCAGCGAGCGCGAGCAGGAACAGCAGGGTCCAGAGGAGGTTGCGCCGCCGGGCGCGGGGACCGGGGACGTCGTAGAGGACGGTGGGTTCGTTCTTCACCTCTTCACCGCCGCCTTCTTGGCCACCCAACCGAGGAAGAGGCCGGTGGGCAGGGTGAGGCAGAGGAAGCCGACGGCGAAGATCGCGGAGATCAGGATGAGCTGGGCTTCGTTCTCGATCATCTCGCGCATCAGCAGGGCCGCTTCGGCGACGCCGATGGCGGCGGCGACGGTGGTGTTCTTGGTGAGGGCGATGAGGACGTTGGCGAGGGGGCCGACGACGGAGCGGAAGGCCTGTGGGAGCACGATCAGGCGGAGCACCTGGGGGAAGTTGAGGCCGATGGCACGGGCGGCCTCGACCTGTCCGAGAGGGACGGTGTTGATGCCGGCGCGGAGAGCCTCGCAGACGAAGGCGCTGGTGTAGGCGGTGAGGCCGAGGACGGCGAGCCGGAAGTTGATGGTGGTGAAACGTTCCGCGCCGAGGCTGACGCCGAGGGTCTGGAAGAGTCCGAGCGAGGTGAAGACGATGATGACGGTGAGAGGGATGTTCCGGACGATGTTGACGTAGACGGTGCCGAAGCCCCGCATGAGGGGGACGGGGCTGACCCGCATGGCGGCCAGCAGCGTCCCCCAGACGAGGGAGCCGATCGCGGAGTAGACGGTGAGCTGCACCGTCACCCAGAAGGCTCCGAGCAGGTCGTACCCCTGGAGGAAGTCGAACACGGCGGCCGGCTCACGTGACGATGACGCCGATCTTCGGGGCGGGTTCGTTCTGGTAGCCGGCGGGGCCGAAGTTCTTCTCGACCGCGGCGTCCCAGGAGCCGTCGGCGACCATCTTCTCCAGGGCCGCGTTGATCTTGTCCTTGAGTTCGCTGCCCTTCTGGACGCCGATGCCGTAGTTCTCGTTGCTCATCTCGAAGCCACCGAGCTTGAACTTGCCCTTGAACTGGTCCTGCGCGGCGTACCCGGCGAGGATCGAGTCGTCGGTGGTGACGGCGTCGATGACGCCGTTCTCCAAGCCGGTCAGGCACTCGGAGTAGCCCCCGTACTCCTGGAGCTGCGCGTCGGGCGCGAGTCGGGTCTTGACGTTCTGCGCGGAGGTCGAGCCGGTGACCGAGCAGAGCTTCTTGTCGTTCAGGTCGGACGGCTGCTTGATCGAGTCGTCGTCGGCGCGGATCAGGACGTCCTGGTGGGCAAGCAGGTAGGGACCGGCGAAGTCGACCTTCTTGGCCCGCTCGTCGTTGATCGAGTACGAGGCGGCGATGAAGTCCACGTCCCCCCTCTGGAGCAGGGTCTCCCGGTCGGCGCTCTTGGCTTCCTTCCAGACGATGTCGGAGGGGTCGTGGCCGAGCTCCTTGGCGACGTAGGTCGCCACGTCGACGTCGAACCCGGTGTAGGTGCCGTCGGGGGTCTTCAGGCCGAGGCCGGGCTGGTCGAACTTGATGCCGACGGTGATCTTGTCGCCGTCGGTGTGGTCGCGCGGTACGGCTCCCGCCGCTCCGCTCGCGAACCCTGCCGAGGTGAGGGAGAGGACGACGGCCGCGGCTGCGGCGACGGCGGCCCTGCTGGTCCTGGGACGGTTCATGAGGTTCACCCCTGGGGGCTGCTGATCGGGCGACCGACCGGACGGTGGCCGCGGCTCAGTGGTGGAGGATCTTGGAGAGGAAGTCCTTGGCTCGTTCGCTGCGCGGGTTACTGAAGAACTCGTCCGGTGTCGTCTCTTCGACGATGCGGCCGTCGGCCATGAAGACGACCCGGTTGGCGGCGAAGCGCGCGAAGCCCATCTCGTGGGTCACGACCACCATGGTCATGCCGTCCCGGGCCAGTTGTCGCATGACCTCCAGGACCTCGTTGATCATCTCCGGGTCGAGGGCCGAGGTCGGCTCGTCGAAGAGCATCACCTTCGGGTCCATCGCGAGGGCGCGGGCGATCGCCACGCGCTGCTGCTGGCCACCGGAGAGCTGGGCGGGGTACTTGTCGGCCTGGGAGGCGACCCCGACCCGGTCGAGCAGGGTGCGGGCCCGCTGTTCGGCCGTCTTCCGGTCCTTCTTGCGGACCTTGATCTGCCCGAGGGTCACGTTGCCGAGCACGGTCTTGTGCGCGAAGAGGTTGAACGACTGGAAGACCATGCCCACATCGGCGCGGAGGGCCGCCAGTGCCCGCCCTTCGGCGGGCAGGGGTCGACCGTCGACGACGATCTCGCCCGCGTCGATGGTCTCCAGGCGGTTGATCGCCCGGCACAGGGTCGACTTCCCCGAGCCGGAGGGACCGATGACGACGACGACCTCGCCGCGGTGGACGGTGAGGTCAATGGCCTGGAGGACGTGCAGGGCGCCGAAGTGCTTGTCGACCCCGCGCAGCACGACGAGCGCGTCGCCACCGTCCGGGACGGGCATGGCACCCTCCTGGGTCACGCTCCCGCTTGCCGCCCCTCCTCAGGTTCATGCTCCGCCCTCCACCCGGACGGCGCACCCGGACGGGTGGGTGCGGAAGGTGAACGGAGGTGCACTCCGTGCACCGGCGCACGGGCTTCCGGCCGCCGGTCGGGCCGGAAGCCTGCGCACGGACGCCGGCGGGCCCACACTGGGGGGTGGGAGCCGAGTGTGCGAGGAGGGTCCGCCATGAGCAGTGCCGCACCCAAGGTCAGCACGTTGCCGCCGGAGCACCGGGAACGGCTGATGGCCTTCGCCGAGGACGTGTACTTCGAATCCGGCCATCGCCTCTTCGAGGAGCAACAGCACGCCGACCGCTTCTGGATCGTGAAGACGGGTGCGGTGACGCTCGACGCGAAGGTGCCGGGCCGTGGGTCGCCCGTGATCGAAACCCTGCGCCACGGCGAGCTGGTCGGGCTCTCCTGGTTGTTTCCGCCGTACCTGTGCCAGTCCGGGGCGGAGGCGATGACGCCGGTGCGGGCGCACCAGTTCGACGCACCGGCCGTGCGGTCGATGTGTCGCTCGGACGTGGAGTTCGGCGCCGCGGTCGTCTACTGGGTGGGGTCGATACTCGCCCACCGCCTCCAGGTGACCCGGGTCCGGCTGCTGGACCTGTACGCCCCGCACGGGAGCGGCATCATGGCATGACCCCGCCCCTGCCGCACGCGGCGGAGGCGGGGCGCCGAGCGCTGCGTCAGTTGACGAAGACCGCGGGGCTGCCGGCCTGGCTGGTGTCCTGGACGGGCCCGTACGCCGCGGAGAAGTAACCGCTGCCCGGGCAGGTGCCGGGACCGCTGTACTTGGTGAACAGCTGGTTGCTGAAGGTGAGCGAGCTGTCGGTGTTGGAGGGCGTCGCGGTGAGGCTGCCGGCCCGGTAGACGCAGGTGGTCGAACCGAGGATGGTGTTGATCTTCAGGGTGGTCTGGATCGGCCCCGCGGCGCCCGCGGTGACGGTGAGCGAACCTCCGGAGGCGACGGCGGCGGCGAACGGAAGGTTGTTCACCGTGATGCTCTTGACGCCCGTCGCCCCGAGGATGTTGGTGGTGCAGTTGCTCAGGGTGTGCGCCGTGACCGTCTCGGTGGCGGTACCGGGCGCGGTCGGGTTGCCGGTGACGGTCGCGGTGAAGGCCGAGGTGCTGCAGGTGATGCCGGTGCTGCCGCCGGCAGAGGTGGCGATCTTGGCCTTGGTCCCGGAGGAGAGCGAGGCGGAGAGGACGTCGCCGGCGGCAACGGCGGTGCCGCCGGCGCCGCCGGTGGTCAGCACCTCGCCCGAAGAGGCCGCGGCACCGGCCTGGACGCCGGCCGCCAGCGTGGCGGAGACGGCGAGACCGAGGGAGGCGAGGAGAGCGCGCTTGCGCATGGGGATGCTTCCTTCCGTACGGAGGTGGGGGTGCATTGCGGGTGCGCGTGGGTACCGGGGGAAGTACCTGGGGATGCGCGGGGGAACGGGTGGGACCCGAGGTCGGGTCGCGGCGCGCAGGGGTGTGCGGCGACTGCGCGTGGACGGTGCCGTGCGGGATCGGGCGGCTCGATGCGAAACGCGCTGCTCCGTACCGCGCGGGCTCGGCACTGCGGGGTGAGCCGCCCGGTCGGAGTGAGCACGGTGCTGGGTGAACACGCGGGTGCGGGCCGCCGCCGGTACGGTCCGGCGCCACGGATGTCCGGCAGCGGTGGTCGCGTGAGACGCGGGGCGTGATACTCGGTGCGGTGCGTGCACCGAGAGGAAAACCCATGAGGGTTGTAATCCCGTCGAGCACGCACCGTCAACGACTCCGGGAGGATGTGGCCGATGACGAGTGCCCGCGGAGCCGAGGAGCGGCTCGTCCTGCCGGGCGCCCGCTCGGGCCGCGAACCGGAGCGCTCGCTGCGTCCCGGGCCGCGGCGGCTGACGCCCGAGCAGGTGGCGTCGCGGCAGCGGGAGCGCCTGCTCGACGGAGTGGCCCGGACCGTCGCGGAGAACGGGTACGCGGGCGCCCGCATCAGTGACATCTGCCGGGCCGCCGGAGTGACCCGCCCCGTCTTCTACGAGCTGTTCTCCGGGAAGGAGGACGCCGTCATCGCCGCCTACCGGGGCGGCACCCAACAGGTCGTGAAGGCGATGCAGCAGGCGTACGACGAGGCCGGCGGCGCCGCCGACTGGCCGGCCTCGGTGCGGGCCGGTCTGCGGACCCTCCTGGACGTGCTGACCCAGACGCCCGCCTTCGCGACGATGGTGGTCGAGATCGAGTCGCTGGGGCCTGCGGGGCGCCGGGCCCGCGCCGAACTTCTGGCCAGTTTTCGACGGTTCTTCGTCGATGCCCCACCGGGGCCACCCCGGGTGGCGCGGGGCGAGCTGGTGGACACCGTGGTGGGTGCCGTGCACGCGGCGGTCCACCGTGCCGTCGACGAGGGCAGGTTCGCCGACCTCCCCCTGCTGCTCGACACCCTGGTGCACGTCGTGGTGGCTCCGTTCGCCCCCGAGTGATCGCTCGCGGGCGCCCGATCATCGATCGCCGGGGCCCCGGAAAGGGTTTCCGCACCGAGTGGTTGACCGCGGGTAACACCAGGCCTTACGGTCCGATCGGTTCCCTGCGGCACGTCTGCCTCCGCACCAGGCGAGGAAGACCCAGGCAGGTTGGGGAGCCGTCCGCGCCAGGACGTCGCCGCGCAGGTCTGTTTCCTCACTCGTGTCAGGAGCACCGCATGGCCCTGTCCCAAGGCACCCCTGAAACCCCCCGGTCCCCGTTACGGAGCAACGGCCCCGAGCGTCGTGGTGGTGTTCGCTACCGGCGCGCGGCCCTGATGGGCCTGCCCGCCCTGGCAGCCGCGGCCACCCTGGTCGTCCTCACCGCACAAGGAGCCCTCGCAGCCCAGTTCGCCATCTCCGGCATGCCGTTCACCGTCACCGCCGACTCCATGGAGGGCACGGGCTTCGGACAGTTCGGCGCCCTCGACAACATGGCCGAGGACAGCCCGAACGCCGGTGACACCGGTGGCCAGGTGCTGGTCATCGTCACCGCGATCCGCCAGGCCGAACTCACCAACCTCTGCCAGAGCGTGGCGCTCGGCGGCACGTACCTGCACATCACCGCCGGCAACAAGGGCACGCCCGTCAGGGCCTCGGGACTCACCACCGACTCCACCGAGATCTCCGGCAAGGCGGCCGACTTCGACAACATCGAGATCGGCGGCGACTCCAGCACCTTCGAGAAGCCTCCGGTCAAGGGCCCGCTCGGCTCCTTCGGCCAGCAGGCCGACACGGTCAGCATCACGGACCTGAGGCAGACCAACTACGCCACGACCGCGGTCCGGTTCACCCTGCCCGACCTGCACATGAACTTCAGCTCGAAGGGCTGCTGAGCATGGTGCGCGGCCGTCCCCGGCAGCCCTGGCGGACCTTCCGCCGCTGGCGGCACCGCCGCCCCTTCGGCGCCGGCGTGGCACTCGCCCTGGGCGGGGCCGAGATCCTGCTGACCCAGCGGGCGAGCATCACGGTGATCCTCACGGCGGGCGCCGACAGCCTGGTCGGTTACGTGCTGCCCACGCTCATGGTGATCTGCGGTCTGCTCCTCGTCCTCAATCCGCGCCAGCGGCTCTTCTACTCGGTCGTCGGAGTGCTGGCGTCCCTGGGCAGCTGGGTCACCTCCAACCTGGGCGGGTTTTTCCTGGGGATGCTGCTGGGCCTGATCGGCAGCTCCCTCGCCTTCGGCTGGGTCCCGGACCGGCCCCGCCGCGAGCGACGGCTGCTGCGGCGGCGGACCGGGAGCGCCGGGAGCGCGGTGGACCCGACGGGGCCGGCGACGGCCTGAACGCGCCCCCTGTCCTCCGGTCCCGGGGCCGGGGCCGGAGGACAGGGGCTCCGGTGGCGGCTCCGCCCCGGCTCTCCCGCACGCGCACCACGCTCCCGGTCGGCCGGAGAAGGGCCGGGCAGGGCGGCACGGAGGCCGACCGGTACGGTGGAGGTGCGGCGTCGAACGACCCGTACGCACCAGCAGCATCCCGTACGCACACTCCGGCGACGAGCGGTGAGGCCCGCATGAGTGATCCGACGACGGCGCGCGAGGCGATCGCCCTCATCACCGACGACTTCAGCGAACTCCCCTTCACCGAGGGCCCACTGGCCGATGACGGGCCGATCGGCTGGCCCGGTTACTCCGCCGCGCACGCCCGCGCGGCCGAACGGACCGGCGAAACCGAGTCGGTGGTCTGCGGCACCGGAGTGGTCGGCGGGGTGACGGCGGTCCTGATCTCCTTCGAATTCCGCTTCCTCGGAGGCTCCCTCGGGGAACGGACGGGCGCACGCGCCGCCGCGGCCCACGCCGTGGCCCGGGCGCGCCGGCTGCCCGTGGTCGTCCTGCCGGCGACCGGTGGCAGTCGGATGCACGAAGGCATGCGCGCCCTCGTCCAACTCCAGCTCCTGGCACGCGAATCGGAGCTCACCCGAGCCGCGGGACTGCCGCAGATCGCGGTGCTGCGGGACCCGACGACGGGCGGCGGCTGGGCCACCCTGGGCGCCGGGTCCGACGTCGTCCTCGCCCTGCCCGGTGCCCAGGTCGGCTTCGCCGGCTCCCGGGTGCGCCCGCCGGATGCGGACCCCTCCGCGTACACGGCCGAGGCCCAGCTGGCCCACGGTCACCTGGACGCGATCGTACCGGCGGCACGACTGCGCGCAACGCTCGGGCGCTGGCTCGCACTGCTCGTCCGCCCCTCCGACGACCCGGTCGCCCCGCCGTACGCGCTCGGCGCACCGGGAGCTGCACCCGCCGGGAGCGGACGGGAGGCCGTGGCACGGGCCCGGCATCCCGAGCGTCCCCGGGCCGCGGCCTATCTGGACGCCCACTTCACGTTCCGCGAGGAGCTCTCCGGCGACCGTTGCGGTGGCGTCGACCCGGGCGTGCGGTGCGGCTTCGGGCGGCTCCCGGACGGTCGCACCGTCGCGTACGCGGCCCAGTGCGGCACCGCGACCCGACCGGCCGGCTTCCGTACGGCCGCCCGGCTCGTGCGCCTCGCCGACCGCCTCGGCATTCCGGTGCTCACCCTCGTCGACACCCCCGGGGCCGCGAACGACCCGGCGGCGGAGCGGGCGGGCGCGGGCACCGCGATCGCCGAGCTGTTCGCCGCCGTCGCCTCCGCGCGCACCCCGCTGACTTCCCTGCTCGTCGGCGAAGGCGGTTCGGGCGGCGCGCTGGCGCTCGCCGCCCCGGGAAACACCTGGGTCACGCCCGACGGTTACTTCTCCGTCATCGCGCCCGAGCTCGCCACCGCCATCCTCAAGCGTGCTCCCGAAGAGTCCGCCGACACCGCCGACCGGCTCCGCCTGCGCCCGCAGGACCTGGTGGACCTGGGGGTCGTCCGGGGCGTCGTGGCACACCGACCCGACTGACGGCGGGAACCGGCATCGCGGAGCGCTCGACGCCCGCGGCCCGGGCTGCGGGCGGCGCATCCGTGGGGAAACGGGAAGGTCCGCGGCTCCGACCGCAGCGGCACGGGGCCGTGCGCCGCTGCCCACGACCGGGCACGAGGGAGCGTGCCGCGTCGAGCCCGAGGCCGTGGCACCGGCGGTGCGGGACCTACCCCGAGCGCTCCGCTCCCCTCCCGGGCGGACGGGCGACCTCCAGCCACACCACCTTGCCCACGGCCCCGGGGCCCTTGTCCCTACTGCCCCAAGCACCGGCCAATCTGTTCAGGACCATCAAGCCGTGTCCGCCGGGCAGCGCGGCCGAGCGGGGGACCTTGGCACGCGGGTGTTCCGGGCTCGCGTCGGAAACCTCCACCCGGAGCGAGCCATCCCCGTGCCGCAGGACGAACTCCTCGGGACCTCCGGCGTGCAGACAGGCATTGGTGACGACTTCGGACACCAGGAGCAGGACGTCCTCGACCCGCTCCCTCGCCTCCTCGTCCTCCGCGGGGATCCAGCCCCAGTCGGCCAGGGCCTCCGCGGTGAAGTCGCGACAGCGCGAGACCGCCCCCCGCGTCCCCTGCAGCACCAGTCTGCGGACCTGGTTCCGGGGGCTGCCGTCGGTCTCCGCGGCCACCCGCCCACCTCCTCGTGCCGATCTCCCACTCCGTCCCTCCCCCAGTTTCGGGCAATCAGTGCACCTTGGCCTCGGCAGCCCCGGTGCGGTGGGGAACCGCCGCCGCCCGGGACCACAAAACCGGCGTGGGCAAGGGCCGCACCGACGCCTGGGGCCGAAGGGTCCGGCCGGCCCGGGAAGGTCCCCGGTTCCCGGAGGGGCCGGGGCCGGGCCGACCGGCGGTGGCCGGATAATGGCAGCCGACCACGCGGAGACACCGGGAGACGAAGCATCGATGGGACTGAACGAGGGCCAGCGGGTGAAGCTGGCGGTGGACCTCAGGCTGACCGGGCAGGTCGTCCCGGCCGGGGAGACCGCCCAGGAGGCGGGGGCTGGTTTCCTGGCCCTGGCAGCGGGCGCCGAGGGCACCGTCGAGCGGGTCGACGCGGACAGGCCACAGGGCCACGAGGTCCGCGAGTACGAGCGGCTCGGTTCCCTCCTCGACGCCTTCGGCCACCAGATGCCCCCGGCCAGCAGGGAGCAGGTGGCGGATCAGGTGGCGGCCCTGCGGCCCGCATGGGTGGCCCACCAGGAGCGGAAACTCCGCCTGACGGTCCGCGTGCGCTTCGACAACGGCTTCGTCCTCGACGACGCTCCCGGAGACCTCTTCGTCTCCCCCTGACCGACGTTGTCCGTCCCCCTTTGAGGACCCGACTCCGTCAGGTGCGGCCCGGTGCCGAGAACCGACGGGCCGTCGACCGCCTCCGGGCCGCACCCGGGGAATTCCGGTCCGTCGGAGCGGAGGAGGCCCTCCTCCTGAGCACGCCCCCGTGGTGCGGTGCGCCCGTCGCCGCCCCGGCACCAGGCGCACGGGCGTCAGAGGGCCGGTCCGTGAGCGGGGGGCCGGGGCGGGTGCCACCAACTCGCGAGGCCCCAGAGCGCGAGGCCGGAGACGAGCAGACAGACGAGTGCCGCCGCCCACGGGCGGAGCCCTCGGGTCGCAGCCGCCCAGATCAGGGGAGGGACGAGGAGCCCTCCCAGGAGGACGAGCGGGAGTTCGACGAGGATCACTCCCCAGTCCCGGGCCTGGCCCTCGAAGCCGCCTTCGAGGGTGTGAGCGGTCCTGGACAGTGCGAAGGCCCCGGTGACCGTTGCGCCGACGGCGGTGAACAGGCAGCCGACCACGCTCTCTGTCCGGTCCCGGGCCCCCCGTGACGGTTCTTCGCTCATGCCCGGGAGGGACGCCGGACGGCACCACCAGGTTCCGCACGTCCGTGCGGTTCCTCCGGCCGATGTGACCGCCGCCGTCGGGCACCCCTGCGGGGCGTCCCCGACCCGATCCCGCTCGCCGCCCCGGCAGTCAGGGGCGAGGATGGTGAAGGGGCCGTTCCGGGACGTCTCTGCACCGGGAGGATCCCGTGGCGCACCACCGCACCACCACCGACGTGCTGATCGTGGGCGCGGGCCCGGTCGGCCTGAGCGCAGCCGCGGAGCTGCGTCGACACGGTGTGCACTGTCGGCTCGTCGACCGGCTGGCAGCCCGGCTCCCCTACGCCAAGGCGGTCGGGATCCAGCCGCGCACCCTTGAGCTCTGGGACCGCATGGGGCTGGTCAGGGACGTCCTGGAGGCCGCCGTGCCCCTGCACGGACAGCTGACCTACGTCGACGGCCGCGCAGAAGGACGACTCGAACTGGAGACGCCTCCCGAAGTGCCGTACGGCTTCGCCGCGCTGCCGCAGTACGAAACGGAGCGGCTCCTGGAGGAGTACCTCGTGCGGATGGGAGCGGTGGTCGAGCGGGGCACCGAGCTGGTGTCGTTCGCCCAGGACCGGGACGGGGTCACCGCGAGGCTGCGCACGCCGTCCGGGGCCGACGAGGAGCTCAGGGTCCCCTATCTGATCGGCTGCGACGGGGCGCACAGCATCGTGCGAAAGACGCTGGGCCTGTCCTACCGGGGCGGCGCGCTCCCGGAGGAGTACGTGCTCGGGGACGTCGTGGCGGACTGGGAGCTGCCGCACGACTACGGCATCCGTTCGAGCCGCCGGGCCCCCGACGGCTCCATCGGCGACGTGTTGGTCTGCGTTCCGCTGCCGGGGGCGGGGCGCTATCGCATGTCGATGAACCTCCCGAAGGGTTCCCCCGCACCGCAAGGGGCGGACCCGGAAGGCGTGGCGCACGGCCCGGAGGCCGGTCGAGCTCCCGGGCTGGCCGAACTCCAGGCCCTCGTGGACCGGCTCGCGCCGCAACCGGTGCACCTTTCCGGGCTGCGCTGGTCCTCGGTCTTCCGCATCAGTCACCGCATCGTCGACCGCTACGGCCGCGGACGGGTCTTCGTGGCGGGCGACGCGGCACACATCCACCCGCCCACCGGCGCCCAGGGCATGAACACGGGGGTGCAGGACGCCTGCAACCTGGCCTGGAAGCTCGCGCTCGTGGTGCGGGGGGAAGCAGGACCGGAGCTGCTCGCCACCTACGACGCGGAGCGCCGCCCGATCGGCGAGGAGGTCGTCGGACGGACCCTGCGGCACGCCGTGCGGGGCGTCGAGTCCGATCCCGAAGACCGGCGGACCCTGCTGCTCCGCGAGGCACAACTCCTCGTGAGCCACCGGGGCGGCCCGCTGTCCGGCGCCCCGTACGGTCCCGGGACGGCGCCGCAGCCCGGCGACCGGGCTCCGGACTGCACCGGTCTGACCGCCCCGGTCCCCTCCCCTCCGCTGCGGCTCCTCGACGTGCTGCGCGGTCGTGCGGGGCACGTGGTGCTGCTGTACGGCTCCGACGGGGCCGCGCTGGTCTCGGCCGCCGCGGTGACCAGGTCGGTCGTCGACCTGCCGGTCGTGGCTCTGCTGGCCGCGGACGGGGCCGGAGCGGCAACGGCCGGTGCGGCTGACTCCGGGGCCGCACGGCTCGCGGGGGCGGCCGTGCCGCTGTACCGGGACTCCGCCGGGGAGTTCGCCCGGCTCTACCTCCCCGACGACGCGACCGGATTCGTCGTCCGGCCCGACGGGCAACTCGGGGCCCGGTTCCCCCTCGGCGCCACGGCCACCGCCCTGGGCGACTACCTGGGCGCGCTGTCCGTGCGGCTACGGCACCCAGTGGTTGCCTGAGACCGTGATCATGGCCTGGAGCTGGATGCTCGCCGAGAAGTAGCCGCTCGGGTCGACCGGGGTGGCCAGCATCTTCTTCCAGAGGGCGTCCAGCCACGCCTGACCGTCGGGGTCGGTCATCGCCGCCACGGCGAACGGGGCGAAGAAGGCGGCGTGGCTCGCGCTGGAGATCGGCGTGCCGTCGAGCTCGTAGCCGGTGGCGATCCGGTCCGGGTTCCCGCCGGTCTCGGAGACGATCCAGCGGCTCAGCTTCCGCGCGGCGGCAAGGGACCGGGGGTCTCCGCTGGTCACCGCGTCGGCGCCGATGCGCCACGGCGTGCGGCAGGCGTTCCACCAGAAGGAGCCGTCGCGGGCGTCCTCCAGCACCCGGCCGGGGGCCGGTTTCGGTTCCGTGGCGGTGTCGACGACGAAGTCGGGAAGGAGTCCGGTGTCGGCGGCGTAGGTGGACTGGAGCCGGGAGAGCTGCGTCTGGTGCGCGCGACGCACGGAGTCCCAGGTGGCGTCGCCCGTGGCCGTCCGGAAGGCGCGGAAGTGGTCGATCATCCAGTCCGAGGTCCGGGAGAGGGAGGAGTACGGGCCGTCCCGGCCGGCCCAGTCGCCCGGTTTCAGGAGCAGGGTCCTCGGGTCGAGTTCGTCCTTCTTGACGGCGGCGATGTGCTTGAGCGCCAGGCCCTTGTAGTCGTGGATGCCGTCGCTGCCCCACTGCGCATCGGCGAGGAGCAGGCCGTAGGCGACGTCCAGGTCCCCGTCGGTGGCGCTGTCTCCGCCGTTGACGCTCGTGCAGTCGTCGTCCTGCTCGGCCGCGAGGAGGTCGGGGTTGATCGAGGAGGGGTGGGCGGTCACCCATCGGACGAGTCCGTCGAAGACCTTCCTGGCATCGGGGTCGGCGCCCGCCATGGTGGCGGTGATGACCATGCCGTAGCCCTGTGCCTCGGCCACGTACGGGTGGTCGGCGTCGGGGGAGATGACCTGGTACCAGCCGTTGCCGCAGTTCTGTCGGACGAAGGCGGCCTTCCAGTCCTCGTAGTGGTCGATGACCTTCCGGTCGAGCGCGGCCCGGCTGCCGGAAGGCGTCAGCACGCCGGCGGCATAGGGCTTGAGGCGGCTGCCGAAGGGAACGGCCGGGCCCCTCGCGCCGTTGCCGGCGTGTGCCGTCGTCATCGCCGTCAGGGGCAGGGCCAGCAGGCCCATCAGCCCGAGGAGCGTTCCGCTCCGTCGACGCATGGCCTTCCCTCCGCTCCGCGGTCGGTCATGAGGAGGTGCTGCTCGCTCCGGTCCGGAGGCTAGGGGGTCGGTGCCCGGAGCGGGGTGCGGCGCGCCGAAGAGGACGCGACCGCGGGATCGGAGCCGCGTCCGTCAAGGGCGCACCGCGACGAAGGTGTGGGTGATGCCGGTCTGCCACCCGGGCAGGGGCAGACGGCGCACGGCGACGAATCCGGCGCGGTACAGCCTGTCGGTGAAGGCGTCCGCGGTGTCGAAGTCCAGGACGCTGCGGTGCAGGTGCGCGTAGAGGGCCGCGTCCCCGTGCAGGCGCGCCCAGGGCCGTACGAACCCGTTCATGACCGCCGTCCAGAGGAAGCGGTGCGCGGCCCGGCCGCTGAGGCTGTACTCGTGGACGGCGAGGCGCCCCCCGGGGCGGAGCAGTCGGTGGACGTCCCGCAACACGGCGTCGGGATCCGCCACGTTGCGCAGGAGGTAGGCGGCGAGGACCGCATCGTAAGGGCCCCTCGCCGCGACCTCGTCCATCCGCTCGACCGGTGCGTGCACGAAGGAGACCCGCTCCGGCCAGGTCTTGCTCAGGGCCCGTGCGAGCATCCCGGCCGAGGCGTCGACACCGGTGACGGTCGCCAGGGGCGCGGCCTGCAGCAGTGCTGCCGTGGAGGTGCCGGTGCCGCAGCCCAGGTCCAATAGGGACAGTCCTGCTCCCCGTCCGGGAAGGCCCAGGCGCCGGGCCGACCGGACCAGGTGGGCGTAGTACCCCGGGCTGGTGGACGTCATGTGGTCGTACGTCCCCGACGCGTGGTCGAACGCGGCGGCGAGGTCGGCGTCACGCAACAGGTCCATGTGCACCCCTTCGTCGGGAACCCCTCCTCAGCCTCCCGCACTCCGCCGGCCGTGGCGAGGGGGACCGACGGCAGGTCGCCCCGCTCCGGTGCGGCCGTCGCACGAACGGCTCAAGGAAGGCTGCATCCACGGGCCGGAGCGGTACCGAATGAAGTGACGACCGTACTGCCCGCGCTCGGCAGCAAGGGAACACACATGCACACTCTCGATCCGCCGACCGTCGACCGGGACGTCCCGGCGGCCCTGGACCTCGTCCTCGACGACGTGCTTGGGCGGCGCCTCGACGAGGCCCGGGCCGTGGAAGGAACCTTTGCCGCGGACATCGCCCGGCGCGTGGCGGCCTTCACCGCGACCGGGGGCCGGCGCCGCAGGTCGCAGTTGCTGTGGTGGTCCATGCGGGCCTGCGGCGGAGGTGCGGACGAGACCGGGGCCGCACTCCGGGCCGGGGCCGCCGTCGAACTGATCCAGACCTGTGCCCTCATCCAGGACGACGTCATGGACGGGTCCTCGTTCCGCAGGGGCGGTCCGGCCGTCCACGTGGCGCTCGACCGCCAGTACGGGACGGGCGGGCGCCCCCGTCCCTTCGGGACCTTCGGCGGGTCCGCCGCGATCCTGGCCGGGGACCTGGCGCTGGCCTGGGCGGACGATGCGTTCACGGAGGCGTTGCTCAGGACCCCGCACGCGGCCGAACTCGGGGACCAGTGGCGCGCCCTGCGGACCGAGATGGTGGCCGGGCAGTACCTGGACCTGCACGCCCAGGCCATCGACGCCAGGTCGCGCAGGCGTGCGGTGCGGACCGCGGTCCTGAAGACGGCGCAGTATTCCGCGGTGCACCCGCTCGTCCTCGGGGCGCGGCTCGCCGGGGCGGATGAGCGGACGGTCGGGGCGCTGCGACGGGCCGGGCTGTGCGCGGGCCTCGCCTTCCAGCTCCACGACGACGTGCAGGGCGTCTTCGGCGATCCGCGGAAGACCGGCAAACCGGCCGGTGAGGACCTCAGGGAGGGCAAGGCGACGTACCTCATGGCCGTGGGGCGCGCGCTGTGCGTCCGGCGGGGCGACTCCGAGGGGCTCCGCCTGCTGGAGTCCGTCGTCGGTTCCCCGGACGCGACGGACGAGGAGCTGCACCGGGTGGTCGACCTGCTCGCCGATCACGGGGCCCGGGCGTACGTCACGGCCCGGGTGGAGGACTTGTGCGGGCGTGCGGTGAGCACGCTCCGGGCCGCGGCGCTGGCCCCGGAACCGACCGAGCGGATGACGCGGCTGCTCCTCGATGCCGGAGGGGTCGCGCCGGTCGCCGGTACGGACTCCGGGCACCGGGCGGGGCCCCGCCGACGCGTTCCCGCGGTGACGGGGGGCGTCCGATGAGGAGGGTTCCGGGCAGGACGGACCACGTGGTCGTCGTGGGGGCCGGTTTGGCCGGCCTGTCGGCGGCCCTGCACCTGTTGGGCGCGGGGCGGAGGGTGACGCTCGTCGAGCGGGACGCCCGCCCCGGCGGCCGGGCCGGGCGCTTGGACCTCGGTGGGTACCGCTTGGACACGGGGCCCACCGTCCTGACGATGCCCGACATCCTGGACGAGGCGTTCCACGCCGTGGGCGAGTCGTTGCGCGACCGGGTGGAACTCGTTCCGCTGCACCCGGCGTACCGCGCGCTGTTCTGGGACGGGAGCCGCGTCGACGTCCACACGGACCGCGATGCCATGGCCGACGAGGTGGAGCGGTTCGCCGGGGCGCGGGAAGCCCAGGGGTACCTCAGGATGCGGGACTGGCTGAGCAAGCTGTACGCGGTCCAGAAGCGGCGGTTCATCGACGCGAACTTCGATTCCCCGGCGCAGTTGGTCCACCCGGACCTGGCCCGGCTCGCCGCGCTCGGCGGGTTGGGCCGCCTCGACCGGGCCATCGGGGAGTTCCTGACGGACGAGCGGCTGCGGCGCGTCTTCTCCTTCCAGTCCCTGTACGCCGGTGTGCCGCCCTCGCGGGCGCTGGCGGCATACGCGGTGATCGCCTACATGGACACGGTCGCCGGGGTGTACTTCCCCCGTGGCGGGATGCACTCGGTACCGGCGGCCATGGCCGCCGCGGCCGAGCGCGCCGGAGCCAGCCTGCGCTGTTCGGAGCGGGTCAGCGGACTGGAACGGTCGGGCGCCCGCATCACCGCGGTGCTGACGGAGCACGGGCGGATCCCGTGCGACGCCGTCGTGCTCACCCCGGAGCTCCCCTTCTCCTATCGGCTCTTGGGGCGCGCCCCCCGTCGCCCCGGCAGGATGCGGCACTCCCCCAGCGCCGTGATCCTGCACGCGGGCACGGATCGCACCTGGCCGGTGCTCGGACACCACACCATCTCGTTCGGCGCCGCCTGGTCACGGACGTTCGACGAGATCACCAGGACGGGTGAGCTGATGAGCGATCCGTCGCTCCTCATCACCCGGCCCACGGCGACCGACCCTTCGCTCGCTCCGGCCGGCCGGCACCTCCACTACGTCCTCGCACCGTGCCCGAACACCGCGATCGGTCCCGGCCCGACGCACTGGGGCGAACTGGGGCCGGCCTACCGGGACGTCCTGGTGGACGAGCTCGAACGGAGGGGGCTGCACGGGTTCGGAGGGGCGATCGACGAGGAGACCCTGGTGACTCCGGCGGACTGGACGGCCCGGGGGCACAGCGTGGGCACGCCCTTCTCGGTGTCCCACACGTTCGCCCAAACGGGCCCGTTCCGACCGCGCAACCTCGTCCGGGGCACCGAGAACGCCGTGCTCGCAGGCTGTGGAACCACTCCGGGGGTCGGCGTCCCTCCGGTGCTGATCTCCGGGAAACTGGCGGCGCACCGCATCACCGGTCCACCGGCCGGATCCGCACGCCGGGCCTCCGGCGGGGACGGACAGTTCACCGGAACGGTCGCCCTCCGGCGGGGTGCCCGATGACGGCGCGCGAGCTCGACGCGGCGGGCGTGTCCGACCCCTCGCTCCGGAGGGCGTACGAAACGTGCCGCAGGCTCAACGCGCGCCACGGCAGGACGTACTTCCTGGCGACCCGGCTCCTTCCGCTCGACCGGCGCAGTGCGGTCCACGCCCTGTACGGGTTCGCCCGGCACGCGGACGACATCGTCGACGACCTGGGCGACGCCTCCCCGACCGAGCGGGCGCGCGCACTGGACGCGCTGGAGGCCCAGTGGCACGGCGCGCTGCGCGGGGAGCCGGTGACCGAACCCTCCGTGGCGGCAGCGGCGGACGCCCGGGCCCGGTACGCCATTGCGCCGCGGCACTTCGACGACTTCCTGGGCTCCATGCGCAGTGACCTCTTCGTGCGGGACTACGCGACGTACGGCGACCTGTGCGGGTACATGCACGGCTCAGCGGCCGTCATCGGACTGCAGATGGTGCCGGTCCTGGGGACCGTCGTGCCACGGGAGGAGGCCGAACCGTACGCTGCCGCGCTCGGGATCGCCTTCCAACTGACGAACTTCATCCGCGACGTGGGAGAGGACCTGGACCGCGGCAGGATCTATCTGCCGGCCGAGCTGCTCGCGGCCTCGGGCGTGGACCGGGAGCTGCTGCAGTGGAGCAGGTTGACCGGATGCCGTGACCGGCGCATCACGACGGCCCTGCGGGCCGCGGGTGCCCTCACCCGGGACGTGTACCGGGAGGCCGAGCCCGGGATCGCCCTGCTGGACCCCGTGTCGGCGCCCTGTGTGCGGACGGCCTTCTTGTTGTACCGGGAGATCCTGGACGTCATCGAGGAACAGGGCTTCGCCGTCGTGCACCGGCGGGCCGTCGTCGGCAAGCGCCGCCGGGCGGCCCTCGCCCTGCTCGGCCTCACCCACGCCTGGACGGCGCGCACGAAGCGGCGGGGTCCGCGCGGGGGGCCCGCCCCGGACGGCACCGCTCCTGCGGCCGGGCTCCGTCCGGCGGGCCCCGGGCGGAGGAGGAACAACGGCGACCGCACGAGGGGTGACGTCAGGTGAGCGGGGACCGCTCGGGGGCGAACCGTTCCCGCTTGCCCTTGCGGATGCGGCGTCACGCCGTGGCCTGGGAACACCAACGGTCGACGTGGCGGCAGGCCCGCCCCGCGGCCATCGCGGGCGCGCTGGAGCGTGCCACGGCACGGCGCTCGGGAAACTGGTTCGTCGTCGGGGCGAGCCGGGAGGTCCGACCCGACCTGCCGACGGGCCGGACCGTGGCGGGCACGGAGGTGGTGCTCTGGCGCGACGGGCGGGGCGGGGTCCGTGCGGGGTCGGGCGTCTGTCCCCACCTGGGGGCGCCGCTGAAGGACGGTGCGGTGCGGTGCGGAACCCTGATCTGCCATTGGCACGGCCTGGCCCTGGACGGTTCCGCCTTCGCCGGATGGGAGCCCTGGCCGGCCTTCGACGACGGTGTGCTGGTCTGGGTCCGGCTGGACCAGGTCGGTGGGGAGGAACCGACCGAGCGCCCCGTGGTGCCACCACGACCGTCTGCTGCGGGCGCGGTCTCCGCCGTCTACACCGGGGTGGGGACCTGCGAGCCCCAGGACGTCGTGGCCAACCGCCTCGATCCCTGGCACGGGGCCTGGCTGCACCCCTATTCCTTCGTGGACCTCAAGGTCCTCGACGACTCCGCGGGCGCGGTCGGGGACGAGGAGGACGCCCTGCTCGTCCGGGTGTCGTTCAAGGTCGCGGGCCGCGCGGTGGTGCCGGTGACCGCGGTCTTCACCGCACCGGAACCGCGGACGGTCACGATGCGCATCGTGGAAGGGGAAGGAACCGGATCCGTCGTGGAGACCCATGCCACACCGCTCGTTCCCGCCGGCTCCGCCCGCCCGCGCACCGCCGTGGTGGAGGCCGTGGTGGCGGCGTCGGACCGTCCCGGGTTCGCAGCGGCCCGGTTCCTCGCCCCGTTGCTCCGGCCCGCGATGCGGTCCGCGGCCGGACGCCTGTGGCGGGACGACCTCGCCTATGCGGAACGGCGTTGGCTGCTCCGCAGCACGGGCCGCTTCCCCGGGTAGGGCCCGACCGCGTCCCGTCCGATCGGCCCACGAAAGGAGTTCCGCCCCGTGCCCCTGATCAGGAGGCTGCGGACGAAGGCAGGTGACGCGCTGCTGCGGCGCGTGGCCGGCCCGACGGCCCATCGGAAGCGGGCCCGGATCCACGGGACCCCGGGGCCCCGCTGGTTCGCTCCGGACCGGCCGGTGCGGATCGTGCACGCCGACGCTTCCATGTACGTCGGGGGGCTCGCCGCCCTCCTGCTGCAGTCGCTGCACCCCGTCGCGATGGCCGCCGTCTGGGCGCACTCGGGCTTCCGCGGCGATCCATGGGGCCGTCTCCAGCGGACGAGCACCTTCCTGGCGGAGACCACCTTCGGGACGGCCCACGATGCCGAGCGGGCGGTGGAGCGGGTGCGGCGGGTCCACGAGCGGGTGGTCGGGCAGACCTCCGGCGGGGTGCCCTACCGCGCTTCCGACCCCTCGTTGCTCTCCTGGGTCCACATCGCCGAGACCTACTGCTTCCTGGAGGCACACCAGCGCTACGGCCGGTCCCCGCTGACCGGCCGCCAGGCGGACGCGTACGTCGCGGACATGGCATCGGTCGCCGTGCGGCTGGGCGTCGAGGACCCGCCCCTGACCCTCGACGCCCTGGTCGCCTCGCTCAGGAGCCGCCGCCGCGAGCTGGGGACGACGGTCGAATCGGCGGCGACGGCCCGGTATCTCTTGGTCTCCCCTCCCCTGCCGCTGCCGGCGCGCCTCCCCTATCTCCTGCTGGCGACGGCGGCCGTGGACCTGCTGCCGCGGTGGGCCCGGGAACTCCTTCCGGTGCCGCGACGCGTCCGGTTGCTCCTCCGTTTCGCCCGCCCCGGCGGCCTGGCCGTCACGGCGGCGATCCGTTGGGCGACGCCCCCGCTTCCCGGGACGGCCGGCCGGTGACCGGTAGGGGACGGTCCGTGGTCCGAGCAGCAGTTCAGGGCGCCCTCCGGTTGCTCTCCCGTCCGGGTCCGCCCGCACGGGAGAGCAAC
>NZ_JBHYMF010000046.1:0-45931 GCF_042742855.1 Streptomyces sp. NPDC058877
AGCGCCGCCCCGCATGGACCCGGCGGGCGGCTGCCCGCACGCGGACAACGCCCGACTGCTCGCCGGGGGCGCCGTGACCCCGGTGGTCCTTCCCGGAGAGATCGAGGGCATGGCGGTGCTCGGCCACGACGCCCTGCGCGACTTCCTCTCCCACCCCGCCGTCGCCAAGGGCCCCCAGCACTTCACGGCCCTCACCGAGCACCGCATCCCCGAAGGCTGGCCGCTGCTGACCTTCGCCACGGTGCCCGGCATGACCACCGCCGACGGGGCCGACCACCGTCGGCTGCGCACCCTGGTCAGCAGCGCCTTCACCGCCCGCCGGGTCGAGGAACTCCGCCCGCGGGTCGAAGCGGTCACCACGGGACTGCTTGACGGACTCGCAGAAGCCGCCCGTGCCGCCGACGGCGTCGCCGATCTGCGCCGCCACTACGCGCTGCCGCTGCCCCTCGGCGTCATCTGCGAACTCCTCGGCGTCGACCCGGTGCACCAGGGCAGACTGCACCACCTCTCCAGCCTGGTCGTCGCGACCGACACCGAACCCGAGCGGGTCGTCGCCGCCAACCGGGAGCTCGTCGAGCTGCTGGCCTCCATCGCCGCCGCCCGTGCAGCCGCCCCCGGCGAGGACCTCACCAGTGCCCTCATCGCGGCCCGGGACGAGGGCGGCGACCGGCTCAGCCAGTCCGAGCTCATCGGCACCCTGCTCCTGATGATCGTCGCGGGTCATGAAACCACCCTGAACCTGGTCACCAATGCGGTCCGGGCGCTCTGCGCCCACCGCGAGCAGCTCGCCCTGGTCATCGAGGGCCGTGCCGGCTGGGCCGACGTGGTGGAAGAGACGCTCCGCTGGGACAGCCCCGTCAGCTACTTCCCGTTCCGCTATCCCACCGAGGACCTCACCGTCGACGGCACCCTCATACCCCGGGGCACCCCGGTGCTCGCCGGATACTCCGCGGCGGGCCGCGACACGAAGGCCCACGGCCCGGACGCCGACCGCTTCGACATCAGCCGTCGCCCGTCGGTGAAGCACCTCTCGCTCGGTCACGGGCCCCACTACTGCCTGGGTGCCCCGCTCGCCCGGATGGAGGCCGCGATCGCCCTGGAGGCGCTCTTCACCCGCTTCCCCGATCTCGACCTGGCCGTCCCCGAGGCGGAGCTCACCCGCCACGCGGGCTTCGTCGGCAACAGCGTCCGGGCGCTCCCCGTGCGTCTCGGGGGCTGAACGCACCGACCGCGAAGCACTGACCGCGAAGCACCGGCCTTGACGACCGGACGGCGGGCCCGCAGCGCGCCGGGGCGATCCACGTCCGGCGGCCCCGCCGCCGCTTTCCGCCGGCCCCGTTCGGCGGAAACGGACCGACGCCCAGGCGAGGGCGACGGGACGCTCTGCCCGAAGGCCCGGACGAATGTGATGCTCCCCGTCGCAGTCATCCGGGTGCTCCCGCGTCGCCGACCTGGCGTGGAGAAGGCCGTCGTTACCGGGGTGCGGGTTCTTGCGGGTACACCGTGTCCAGGAGGTCGCGGACGAATCGGTCGAGGTCGTCCAACCCGGCTTGGGCCAGGGTGCGGGTACCTCCGGTGAGGAGGTGGGGGATGGCGGCGTGTAGCGCGAGGGTGACGGCGACGGCCCGCTGGGGGGTGACGGGCAGGCCCGCCGAGCGCTGGGCCCGTGCGAAACCGGTGAAGTCGGCGGCCGCGATCGGATCGAGGATGGTGGTCAGCCAGTCCCTGCGGGCCGCCTCGGCCTGTAGTTCCAGATAGGCCAACATGCGGGGGCGGCCGGGGCCGGCGACGTTCTGGAGCAGCCCGGCGAGCAGGTCCACCAGGGCCTCGCGGTCCGTGGGCTCGATGCCGGTGGGCATCAGCTCTGCGGCCGTCCGGCGGTACTGCTCCGCGCACCGCTCGGCTGCGGCGCGCAGCAGGGCGTCCCTGGTCGGGAAGTAGTTCTTCGTGGTGCCCAGGGGCACTGCGGCTGCGGTGTCGACGGCCCTGTGTGTCAGACCCCGTCCGCCTGCGGCGGCCAGGACCTGGATGGCGGCGTCGCCCAGCAGGTCTCGACGGTTCCCGTTCAGCGTTGCTTCTCCTCGTTCCTCGACGCATTGCCCACGATACCCCACCTGTGGTACCTCATTGGTGGTACCACAGATGAGGTGGTGTGGATCGATGCATGCGAGAGCGGGGGCGTGATGACGGGATCGGCCGTTGTGGTGGGGGCGGGAGTCGGCGGGCTGGCAGTGGCGATCGGGCTGCGCCGGGCGGGTTGGCGGGTGACGCTCCTGGAGCGTCGAACCGAACTGGAGCGCTACGGAACCGCGTTCGCCCTCCATCCGACCGCGCAGGACGCCCTCGACCGCCTCGGCGTCGGCGCGGCGGTACGTCGTCGTGCAGTGCCGTACCGCTGCGCGCAGGTCCGCACCCCCGACGGGCGGGTGCTGGCCCGACTTCCGTTGGAGCGCGTCGAACGCAAGGCGGGTCGGCCCGAACTGCTGATCTCCCGGCCCTACCTCATCGATGCGCTGGCGGACGAGTTGGATGCCCTGGGGGGCGTCACCGTCGCGTTCGGAGAGAACGTCGCCGACGTGGCCGCGCTCTCGGCCGAACACGACCTGCTCGTCGGCGCCGACGGCCTGCGGAGCGCCGTACGGGCAGCCCGGTTCGGAGCGGACAGCGGTCCCCGGAAGGTGGGCTCGACCGCCTGGATCGGCATCGCGGACTTCGCCAGCAGCGTCCACGGCGAGACCTGGGGCAAGGGCCGCTTCTTCGGCCTGACCCCGGTCGAGCCGGGTCGCACCAACTGGTACGCCGCCGTGCCCGAAGGCACCACCGCCGTGGAACTGCCCGACCTCTTCGAAGACTGGCACGACCCCATCCCCCGCATCCTCGCCGAGACCGACCCCACCTCCTGGCTCTGCTACGAGATGCGGCACCTGTCTCCGGCCCTGCCGACCTTCGTCCACGACGGACGGGGCGGCTCGGGCGGACACGGCGGAAGGGTCGCCCTGGTCGGTGATGCGGCCCACGCCATGACGCCCAACCTGGGGCAGGGTGCCTGTACGGCCGTCCTGGACGCAGAGGCTCTGGCCCGCGCCGTCGTCCAACACGGCCACACCGGCCTCCCGGACGCCCTGCGTGCGTACGATCGAGAACGGCGCCGCAGCGCCCAGCGGGTCGCCTTCGCCTCCCGCAGCCTCCACCGCTTCGTGTCCACCGAGCACACCCGGCTCCGCGACGCAGCGGCCCGCCTCCTGCCGGGCTGAGCGAAGCCGGCCCCGGGGCCGGTGGGCCCGCCCGCACGTTCAGGAGCTGCACATGCGCCGTAGCCGTCGGTCGATCGCCACCCCGTGTCAGTGCTCTGCGCCATGATGAGCAACGTGAACACCGAGATGTTGATAGACGTCTGGCAGCGGCTTCTCGTCGACCCCCACGCGTCATGGGTGCTGTTCGAGCACGGCACGTGCGTCGTGCTGACCGCTCCGGAAGAAGAGCTTGCCGAACAGGCCACCGACCTCATGAAGGAGTTCGGCCCGGCGCACGCGGGATCCTCGGCAGGAGACTTCGGGGTGATCGACCCCGAGCACGTCGAGGGGTGGGTCGTCACCGGGCACCACGACGACGTCCTCACCTATGTCGGTCCCGATGAGCCCGAGGCCCAGTCGCACATCGCCGTCGGGCTGTTCGGACGCTCCAAGCGACACCGGGACGGCACCGAACTCCACGTCGTCCACGTCGAGGACAGGCGAGGCTCAGCGGAGCCGGCGCAAGCGCCGTAGGCCCAAGCCGCGGCCGATACGGCCGGCGCGGACGACCGGGGCACCTCGATGGACTCCGCCACCGTCCGACCGACCGATGGTCGGTCGGACGGACTCCTATCCGGTGCGGTCCCGGGAGGTCGGAGGGGAGGCGCGCAGGGCGGAGACGAGCCGCAGCAGCCGTGCCTCGTTCCCGGCGAGTCCGGCGGCGCGCAGCGCACGGTCCGCCTCCGCCATGGGGCGGGTGAGCATCACCCCCGCGTACGGGGCGAGTCCGGGGTCGGTCAACACGGCCCGGGTGGATTCGAGCAGTCGCAGGTACGCCTGGGCCGCCGCGCGCTCATGGACGGTGATGGTGGTCATGCCGGCTCCCTCTCGACGGTATCGGCGCCCACCACCCTCTCGTGCGGGTCTGACAGTCGGGCTCAGGCCCGACCGCTGAGCCGCTCCGCCAGCCGCTCCAGGAAGACCCGCTGGCCGGACACGAGCAGCGGAGCGGCGGTTTCCGGGGTGAACCAGCCCACCCGGTCGATCTCGGGGAACTCCTCCAGCACCCCGGACCCGGGTGGCCACTCCATGGAGAAGGTGCCCGGCACGACGGCGCCGGGGTCGAGGTCCCCCTCGACGGCCCACACCGTGACCACCTTGCCGTTCCGCTGGCGCGCCTCCCCGAGGGAGAGCCACTCGCCCTCGGGCGCCGGCAAGCCCAGCTCCTCCCGGAACTCGCGCACGGCCGCGGCCTCGGGAGTCTCGCCGGCCGCGTACTCGCCTTTGGGGACGGACCAGGCCGCTTCCTGGCGGTTCGCCCAGAACGGTCCGCCCATGTGCCCGATGAGCACCTCGACGCCACCCGCTGCACGACGGAACAGGAGGAGACCCGCACTGCGCTTGTCCGACATGCGCCCAGTCTCGTCGATGCCTCCTGCCGCCGCAGCTTCCCGGGCGCGCTCCACCCGCTATTCCTCGGTGCCGACCGTCACCGGGCCGCCTGCCGGGTCCATCCGGCTCGTCCACCGGGGGCCGAGCCGCACCGAACGCCAGGGGGTCAGGGTGCCGCTCAGGCGCTCCCGCCGCAGCAGCACCCCGTCCTGCGCGACCGTCAGCACCGGATGCACGAGCCGTTGTTCGGACCGGACGAGCAGGGGCGCGGCTTCGGGGCCGAGCAGACCGGGAGAGACCCAGTGCAGCGGTCCCAGCGCCGTCACCGGTACGCCACCGGAGGGCCAGGGGCGGCCGTCGAGCAGCTCGTGCACCGCCCCCGCGACCGACCGCCCCTCGGCAGCGGCGACGAGTGCCGGTTCCACACCGCGCAGGAGGTTGCCGACGGCGAAGACGCCGCGGGCCGCGGTGCGGAACCCGCCGTCCGTCAGCGGGCCCCGGCTTCCCTCCGCGAGGGGAAGCCCACGGGACCGGACCAGCTCGTGGTCCGGGATCCAGTCGTCGGTGAAGACCACGGTGTCACAGCCCAGCACGCCCGTCCGCCCGCCGCCGCCCCGGATCGCGACCCCGGTCAGCCGGTCGCGTCCGAGCAGCTCCGTCACGGCCGTTCCGGCGAGGACCGGGACCGTCCGGAGCCCGGGTGCGGGGACGGGGAGTTCGGTGACGACCGCCGCCACCTCCAGCCCTGCCCGGCGCAGGGTCCGGACCGCACCACGGGCTCCCGGGCCGCCACCGACGACCACCGCCCGCCGGCCGACGGAGCCGTCTCGCCGGCCGAACCGCAGGACCGTTCGCTGCAGCTCGCCCGAGGTCAGCACGCCGGCCGGCCGCGTGCCCGGGACGAGTCGGGCGCTGCGGGGCCGCTCGCGGGCCCCGGTGGCCAGGACCACGGCGCGTGCCCGGATCCGTTCGAGACCGTCGGGGGAGGTGACGTCAAGGGTGAGGGGTCCGGCCCAGCCGGTGACCGAGGTACCGGTGCGCAGGACCGCTCCGGCCCGCAGTGCCGCCCGCACGGCACGCCGGGCGTACGCCGGGCCGTCCAGCGCGCGCCCCGATGCGTCGGCGCCGAACCCCGTGCGGAGGCAGTGACGGGGTGTCCCACCCGCCGCTGCCTCCCGTTCCAGGACCTCCACGTGACCCGCACCGGTGTCCGCGAGCCGGGCGGCAGCGGCAAGCCCGGCGGGCCCCGCGCCCACCACGAGGACGTCCACGGTCCGGTTCAACGCCGCTCCTCCCCGCACCGCCCCCGACGACGCCCGTCGATCGGCGACCCCTCGAACAGCGCCCGCACTTCCGCGCCGCAGTAGTGGCCCTGACAGCGTCCGCCGCGGGCCCGTGTCCTGCGCCGCAAGCCGTCGAGGTCCCCCGGAGGGATCGTCGAGGCGAGGGCGGCCCGGATCTCTCCCCGGGTGACCCGCTCGCAGTGACAGACGATGCTTCCGAACTCGCTTTCCTGAGCGATGCGTTCGGCATCGCGATAGGGGCGGGGGAAGGCCTCGCCGAGGTTCGGCATCCGGACCTCGGCGAGCGGACGCACCGGCCCCGGATCGAGACCGCAGTCCGCGAGGAGGCCGACGACGTGTTCGGCGATGGCGAGGGAGGCGGTGAGTCCGGTGGAGCGGATCCCGCCCACCGTCACGTACCGCAGCGCGGGATGGGCCGCGATCCGGTAGTCCTCCCGTCCGGTTGCGGCCCGCAGCCCCGCGTACACGGCCGTGACCTCCTCGTCGAGCAACGCGGGGAGCACCCGGCCGCCCTGCTCGCGCAGGCCGGCGAGTCCCTCCGCCGTCGTGCCGGTGGCGGTCTTGTCGTCGAGGTCCTCGGCGGTGGGGCCGAGCAGCACGTTCCCGTAGACCGTCGGAGCGATCAGCACGCCCTTGCCGCGCGGGCCGGGAACGGGCAGCAGGATGTGACGGACCAGCGTGCGGGCGAACTTGTCGAACACGATCAGCTGGCCTCGGCGGGGCGTGACGGCGAAGTCCTCCCGGCCGACGAGCGCGTCGAAGGCGTCGGCATGGAGGCCGCAGGCGTTGACGAGGTGACGCGCCCGCAGTACTCCGCGCCGGGTGACGAGCCGGTGGTACGGGGCATCGGTGCGCACCTTCTCCACACGGCAGTCGAGGTGCAGGTCCACCCCGGAACGGACGGCCTGGGTGGCGTAGGCGAGGGTCGTCGTCCACGGGCAGACCACCGATTCGCCCGGTACGTCGAGCGCGCCGAGGGCGCCCGGTCCGAGGTGCGGTTCGCGCGAAGCCAGCGCGGAGGGCGGGAGGAGGTGGGTGGTGCGGTGGCCGTTGCGCTCCGCCTTCTCCGCAAGGCGGGGGAGCGCCGCCCGCTGCTCCTCGTCCCAGGCGATGAGCAGGGCGCCCAGGGGTTCCACGGGGATCCCGGTCTCCCGCGCGTATCCGGTGAGGAGACGGTGCCCCTCGCGCACCAGCCGCGCCTCCAAGGTGCCGGGCCGGGCGTCGAAACCGGTGTGCAGGATGGCCGTGTTGGCCTTGGAGGTCCCGTCCCCGACGTCGTTCGCGGCTTCCACGAGCGCGATCCGCAGCGGGTGGCGGGCCAGGGCCCGGGCGATGGCCGAGCCCACCACGCCGGCGCCGACGACCACGACGTCGTACTCCGATGCCCCGCCGGAGGGCAGTGGACCGGTCCGGGTGACGGTCATGCAGAACCCTCCCGGCCGGCGGACGCGGTGCGGCCGGATCGGGTCGGCGTGCCGCTCGCACGGCCCCGCCCGGACGATCCCCCGCTCATGCCGCCCCACCGGTCGTGGTCCCGGCTCCGCCGCCCGGGCCCGTTTCGTCCCGGCCGCGGCCCGAGCGTTCCACTAGGGCCGCCACCTCGGCCCGGAAGCGGGTCAACCGCTCCTCCGCCTCGTCGCCCGAGATGCGGGGCTCGTACACGGCCGAGGGCTTCCACTCCGGCACGGCCTCGCGGAGGGCGAGCCCAGGCTGCCGGCCGAGCCGGGCGACCGCTCCCACCCCGAGCGCCGTGGCGTCGGGCAGCGAGGAGACCTCGACGGGACGCTGCAGCAGATCGGCCTGGGTCTGCATGAGGAGCGCCGACCGGGTCAGACCGCCGTCGGCGCGCAGCGCGGTCAGCGGTGCCTCCCGGTCCGATGCGGCGGCCGAGGAGAGTTCCACGACCTGGGCGGCGATGCCTTCGCACAGGGCGCGCACCAGATGGCCCGGTCCGGTGTCCAGGCCCAGACCGGTGACCGAGGCGCGGACGTCCCCCCGCCACCAGGGGGCGGCGAGCCCGGCGAACGCGGGGACGAAGGTGACGCCCCCGCTGTCGGCCACGCCGTTGCCGACCGCGTCGAGCTGCTCGGCCCCGGTGATCACTCCCAGGTCGGTGAGCCAGCGGACGGCCGACGCGACCGTGTACACCTGGCCGTCCAGGCAATGGGTGACGTGACCTCCGAGCTGCCAGGCCACACAGCTCACCAGGCCGGATGCGGTGCGCCGTGGAGCGGGGCCGGTCTGCGCGAGCAGGAAGGCGCCGGTGCCGTAGGTGCACTTGGCGGCGGCCGGGTCGTCCGCGCTCTGGGTGAGCAGGGCCGCCTGCTGGTCGACCAGGAGCCCGGTGAGCGGCAGGGCGGGGCCGAAGGCGGTCGTGGTGCCGACCTGCGCGTCACAGTCGACGATGCGGGGCAGCGCCTCGGTGCCGAGTCCGTACAGGTCCAGTGCGGTGTCCGACCAGGCGACGGCGTCGAGGTCGAGGAGACCGGTCCGGCCGGCGGTTGCCGCGTCCGTGACGAACGCGCCCGTGAGCCGGTGGACCAGCCAGGCGTCGCTGGTGGTGACCACGCCGGCGCCGGTGGCGTGGCGGCGGATCCAGGCCATCTTCGGGGCGGCGAAGTACGGGTCGACCGGAAGGCCGGTGAGCCGGCGCAACTCTTCGGCGTGGGCGTCCAGGCCGGCGCAGACGGAGGCCGCCCTGCGGTCCTGCCATACGAGTGCTTCGGTGAGCGGTTCACCGCTGACGGGGTCCCAGGCGAGGACGGTCTCGCCCTGGTTGGCGAGGCCCACCGCCACGACGGGTGCGCCGGCCTCGGCCAGTGCTGCCCGACCGGCCGTGACGACGGAGTCGTACAGCTCACGCGGGTCGACCTCGACGAGTCCACCGGGGAGGTGACGGGGCCTCACCGGGGCCGTTCCCGTGCCGATGACACCGCGTTCGGGGCAGAGCACGAGGGCCTTCGTGCCCGACGTGCCCTGGTCGACGGCGAGTACCGCTCCGCCCGCCACAGTCCTGCTCCCGTCCCTTGACCCCTTTCGGTGACCGTCCGATCACCGAAAGGGGTCAGGCTGCCCCCGTCCCGTGGTCCCCGTCAAGCCCCGGAGGTCAACCACGTCAGGTTCGCAGCCTTGGCTGATGAAGCGTCAAATTTAGCCGATGGCTTGATAGTTGTTGTCGAAAAAGAAAGTGGACCGGTCGCATCCAGAGGCCTCTATAGTGATCGCCGATCAACGGCCGGGACGCCAGCCGGGGGACTGACCACCCCCTTTCATCCACCGAGGACCCATGTCATCCACACCACGCCCCATCCCCTGATGGCCGGGCAAGGCTTCCGGCCCGTCTACCACCCCGCGGGCCATGACCACGCCCTGCGGAACGCCGTGCAGGACTTGCGCACCGGCCGCTGGGTCTCCATGGCCCGACTGCTCGACGAGACCTCCGACTGGGACGCATGGACCCGGCGCACCCAGGTGCTCGCCGCCGTCGCCGCGGGCACGGACGTCATTCCCGTCTGGCAGGCGGAACAGCCGGAGAGCCTCGCCGCCGCCGTGATGCACAGCCGGGTCGCCGTCGAGCGGGCCGTCCGCGCCCACCGTGCCGGTCACACCAGGACCCTCGAACTCTGGCAGGAGGCATGGGCCGCCTGCCGGGAGGCTTGTGACCGGTCGCCCGCCGATCCCGTGCCCTGGGTCGGCCTCATCGCCCTCGCCGCCCTCGATGCACGCCAACGCATGGCCGAACACCGGCTCGCCCCGCCGGCCCCCATGCTGCCGCCCGGCCCCTGGGGACTGCTCGCCGAGGCGGAGAAGCGCGACCCGCACAACCGCGAGGCCCACCACCGGATGCTGCAGTTCGTGTACGCCCGCAGGCCCGGTCCCCTCTCTGAGGCCGTCAACTATGCCCAATGGGCGGCGAATTCCGCCCCGGTGGGCTCCGCCCTGCACGCCCTGCCCCTCTATGTGCGGGTCGAACGCTATCGGCGTCAGCGCGGCCATGAGCGGGCGCTCGACCTGCACTGGGTCGCGGAGGACGCGGTGCGCGACGCCCGACGCGCCCTCGACACCTGGTTCCTCTTCTGCGCCACCGACGAGGCGTCCCTGCTCGACCTCAACCACCTGGCCCACGCCCTCTTCGGCGCCCTGCGCTTCACCGATGCGGCCCGCGTCTTCGAGGCCCTCGGCCCGTACTACACGACCCTTCCCTGGGCCTACCGCACCGCCCGGCCGGATGACCGGACACTCGCCGAAGAGGTCTTCCTGCGCGCCCGCGCCCGTTGCCTCGGCGGCTGACGCCCGGTCGCTCCCCGAGCCCCGCCCCTTCCTTCCTCGTTCCGCTCTCCCCGTCCCCGGAGGACCGCATGTCCCGAACCGATGCCCCGACCGACGCGATGCGCACCCCACCGCCACCCCGGGACGAGGAGGCCAGGCTCAGGGAACTCGGCTACCAGCCCGTCCTGGCCCGCAGGATGAACGGTTTCGGCAACTTCGCGATCAGCTTCTCGGTCATCTCCATCCTCTCGGGCTGCATGACCCTCTACGGCTTCGGCCTGGGGACCGGCGGCCCCGCCGTGATGATGTGGGGTTGGGCCGGAGTGGGGCTCTTCGTCCTCTGCGTCGGCCTCGCCCTCGCCGAGGTCACCAGTGCTTACCCGACCTCCGGCGCCCTCTACTACATGGCCGACCGGCTCGGCGGGCGCCGCTGGGGCTGGTACACCGGCTGGCTGAACCTGCTCGGCCTGCTCGGGGCCATCGCCGGCATCGACTACGGTGCGGCCCTCTTCACCGGGGCCTTCCTCAACCTCCAGTGGGGCTTCGTCCCCACCCCGGGCTCCACCTTCGTGATCTTCCTCGTCATCCTGCTCCTGCACGCCGTCCTCAACCTCTTCGGCGTCCACCTGGTCAGCCTCCTCAACTCCCTGAGCGTCTGGTGGCACCTGATCGGCGTCGCGGTCATCGTGGGCGCGCTGGCCTTCGTTCCCGACCGGCACCAGTCGGTCGAGTTCGTTTTCACCGAGTTCGTCAACGACACCGGCTGGGCCAACCCGTTCTACGTCGCGGCGATCGGCCTGCTCCTCGCCCAGTACACCTTCTCCGGCTACGACGCCTCGGCCCATCTGTCCGAAGAGACCTCCAACGCCTCCGTCACCGCGGCCAAGGGCATCGTCCGGGCCATCTGGGTCTCCTGGATCGCAGGCTTCGCCCTGCTCGCCGGACTCACCTTCGCGATCCAGGACTACGCCGCCACCCAGAACAGCGCCACCGGGGTCCCGCCCGCCCAGATCCTCCTGGACGCGCTCGGCTCCGGCGGCGCCAGCGTCCTGCTGCTCGTCGTGATCGTCGCCCAACTCTTCTGCGGCAACGCGGAGGTGGCCGCCGCGAGCCGCATGGTGTTCGCCTTCAGCCGGGACAACGCCCTGCCCGGTTCCGCGCTCTGGCGCAAGGTCAGCGCCCGCACCCAGACCCCCGTTCCGGCCGTCTGGCTCGCGGTTGCCGTGGCCGCGCTGCTCGCCGTGCCCTCCCTCTACTCGGCCACCGCCTACGGTGCCGTCACCGCGATCAACGTCATCGGCATCACGCCCGCCTACGCCATCCCCATCTACCTGCGCCTGCGCGCCGGCCGGCGCTTCGTCCCCGGTCCGTGGAACCTGGGCCGTTGGAGCAAGCCGATCGGCTGGACCGCCGTCGGTTGGGTCGCGCTCGTGACCGTCCTGTTCTGCCTCCCGCAGAAGTCCCCGGTGAACGTCGACACCATGAACTACGCGGTCATCGCACTGGCCGTCGTGCTCGTCCTCTCCAGCATCTGGTGGTACGTCGCACGCCGCTCGTACGGCACGCCGACCGCGTACGGGAACGCCCGCGAGGAGGCGGAGATCTCCGAGGGGATCGTCTGAGGGAGCTGCTGCGACCCCGCCCCGTGGAATTCGCCGGGACCGGGCGGGGCCGCAGCACCGTCAAGCGCTGAACTCGTAGGTCCAGGAGGCCGACTGGGCCGAGAAGTCGATGTCGGTGATCTCCAGGGCGTGCCCGTGCTGGTCGGTGACGACCCGGTGGATGCTCAGTCGGGCCGTGCCGCCGGCCGCCGTCGTGGCCGGGGCGGCCGGGACGCGGACCGATTCGCGATGGGTGATCCGCAGCCCGGCCTGGTGCATCCAGTGGTACAGCAGTCGGAGGTCGGGTTGCTGGCGACAGTCCCTGCCGCGCCGGTACCGGGAGAGCTGGGGGATCTCGGCGAGGGCCGGTCGGGAGAACCACGACACCGCGCGCTGGAGCGCCGCCCCCTGGGGCCCGAGCACCGTGTGCCGGTGGACGAGGGTGGGTTCCCCCGGGGTGAGCAGGAGCCGTGGTGCGAGTGGGATGGGCGGCGCCTCCCAGAGGAGGGAGGCCCGCACCAGGGCCTCGGCGGCCCGCGGTCCGCCGGGGAACGTCGGTCGGCGGGCCGTGAGGGCCGGAACGGTCGGCTCGGGCTCGACTTCCGGGACGGCCGCAAAGGTGCCGCGCCGGTCGGTGACCACGAGTCTCTCCTCCCGGAGGAGTTGGAGCGCGCTGCGGACGGTCTGCCGGTTGACGTGGTAGCGCTGGGACAGCGATCGCTCCGACGGGAGCCGACTGCCGGGGGAGATGTGTCGTTGGGTGAGGTCCTCGCGCAGGGCGGCGGCGACCCGGAGGTAGAGCGGAACGTCCGCCGCCTCGGAATCGGGCTGGGCCATGATCAACCCTCTCTTTGCTCAGCGTGACAGCGTGGTTCGGTTGGGTGATTAATTCCTATCATTGGTCTAAACCATTTAGCTAGCTCGGCCCTCCAGAGTGGCCGAAACGAGCGTCACGCCTTGTAATGAGGTTCCAGGTGACGGGCCGATGGCGAGCTAGCGGGAAGAGGTGGGTGAGGCCGGATGACAACGCCGTCAGAACGGGTCGCTCGGGGCAAGGCCGCCCGCAAGCGCGTCCCCCGCACCTCCCACGGCCGCTGGATACCCAGTTCGCAGCGCCCCGATCCGCTGGACGTCCTGGAGCGCCAGTCCGTGGACCGGCTCCCCGACCTCGTCCCCCTCCGCTACGGCAGGATGGCGGCCTCCCCCTTCGCCTTCCTGCGCGGCGCCGCCGCGGTCATGGCCGCCGATCTGGCCGCCCAGCGCCACACCGGACTCGCCGTCCAACTCTGCGGCGACGCCCACCTGCTCAACTTCGGGGTCTACGCCTCACCCGAACGGACGCTCCTCTTCGACGTGAACGACTTCGACGAGACCCTCCCCGGGCCCTTCGAATGGGATGTCAAGAGGCTCGCCGCCAGCATCACCGTCGCCGCCCTCCAGAACGGCAGCGCCAAGCCCAAGGCCCACCGCGCCGCCCTGGTCGCCGTCGAGGCGTACCGGACGGCCATGCAGCGCCTCGCCGGCCTCGGTGAACTCGCCGTCTGGTACGAGCGGATCGCAGCCGATGACCTGGTGTCCTTCGTGCGCCGCAACGACCGCGCCCGCGTGACCCGGCGACTCGACCGGGCCCGCCGCCGCACGAGCCTCCAGGCCCTCGGCAAACTGACCGAGAAGGACGAGGCCGGGAACCGGCACATCGTCGACGACCCACCGCTCCTCGAACGCGCCACGGACCTCGACCGGGTGACCCTCGGCAAGGTCTTCAGCGACTACCGCAGCTCCTTGGCCGAAGAACGCCGCGTGCTCCTCGACCGCTACCGCTTCGTCGACGCGGCCCGCAAGGTCGTCGGAGTGGGCAGCGTCGGCACCCGTTGCTTCGTCCTCCTGCTCGAAGGCCGGGACGAAGGAGACCCGCTCTTCCTCCAGATCAAGGAGGCCGGCCACTCCGTCCTGGAGCAGTACCTGCCGCCCACCGCCTACCCCCACCAGGGGCGTCGGGTGGTCTGCGGGCAGCGGCTCATGCAAGCCGCCAGCGACATCTTCCTCGGCTGGATGACCGGACCCGAGCAGCGCCACTTCTACTGGCGCCAACTGCGCGACATGAAGGGGTCCGCCGAGGTCGAGACGATGTCCCCGGTCGTCCTCCGGGAATACGCGCGGTTGTGCGGCCGGACCCTGGCGCGTGCGCACGCCCGCTCCGGCGACCGGATCGCCATCGCCGCGTACCTCGGCACCTCGGACGTCTTCGACCGTGCCGTCGCCGATTTCGCCCTCGCCTACGCGGGCCAGAACGCCGATGACTACGCGGCGCTGGGAGCCGCCATAGCCGCCGGCATGGTGACGGCGGCCCCGGGCGCCTGAGGCGGGCGACCGGGGCCGGAGCGGACGCCTCGGGTGCGCGCCCGCTCCGGCGACCGCGGGAGCGCGGCCCGCGCGGGAGCGCGCCACCGTTCGTGGGTCCGGGGCGCCCCGTTCGCGGCGTGCCGAGCGCCAGCGCGGCCGGGGCGCCCCGCCCGGCCCCCTATGCCCCGAAGCGGCGCAGCGGGGGTTCCGCGGGCGTCTCGTGGACCGGGCCGAACAGCACCGCCTTCGCCACGGCCGGTGCGAACAGCGAGGTCAGCGGTGCGGTCAGGGTCAGAGCGGCGCGGAACGGCGCTCCCACGACCGGGTCGCCGGCGGCCCGCGCCTGCACCCGCCTCACGTACCAGCCGACCGCCTTGTCCGCGGGCCCGGGGCGTCCCGTGTCGCCGCTGGCCCCGGGCATCTTCCGGTCTGCGCCCGCCGAGATGTCCCACGCCTGCTTCGACGCGTCGAGCAGGGCCTTCTGTACGGTCCTCGTGGTGGGCGTGCGCTTCGGGTCGGCGAGCGCACGGCGCAGCGCGACCGCGCTGAGCGCGGCGACGGCCATGCCCTGTCCGTAGATCGGGTTGAAGGCGCAGAGCGCATCGCCGGTGGCGAGGAAGCCGGCCGGGCGACGCCCCGGACGGTCGTACCGGCGCCGGATGTTGGCCGTCCTTCGGAAGCCGTGGACCGGAGAGATCGGCTCGGCCCGCGAGAGCCAATCGCTGATCACCGGATGGGGCAGCCGCTTCGCGTACTCCTCGAAGGAACCCCCCTCCGTGGGCGGCTCGTTGCCGCGCAGTCCGGAAAGCGTCACCAAGTGCGTGCCGTCCCCCAGGGGCAGCACGACGGCGCCGTACTGCTGCGTCGGGTTGGGGACGACGTAGTAGCCGAGCGCGTCGGTGTCCGGCCCCTCCGGCGAGGCGCGGTAGAGCCGGGTGCCGTACGCGAGGCCCGTGTCGAGGGTTTCCTCGTACGGAGCCTCCGCGCCGATCCCGGCCAGCCAGTCCGCCGCCTTCGTGGACCGCCCGGAGGCGTCCACGACCAGGTCGGCCTCCAGGACGCGCGACCCCTCGCGGGCCTCCGTGCCGCGCTCACGGAGCCGAACGCCCCGGACGCGCGAGGAGTCGCCGACGAGGCCGGTGGTTTCGGTGCCCCCGATCAGCTCGATGCGCGGATCGGCGAGTACCCGTTCGCGGACCAGCCACTCCAGTTGGGCGCGCGGACCGGTGTAGAAGTGCGCCGTGGCGGGGGAGCGGCGGAACCACTGGCCGTTCTGCCACTGGACCATGTCCTCGGGAACGCCCACCCGGGGCGCGCCGAGCTCGCCGAGCTCCCGCATGAAGCCGGGGAGCAGTTCGTCGAGTGCCCGTTGTCCGCCCGGGATGAGGACGTGGAGGTGGCGGCCCTGCGGGACCCCCGGCCGGGAGTCCGGTCCCTCGGGGAGACGGTCGCGCTCGACGACCGTCACCCTCTCGGCGTGCTCGGCGAGCACCCGAGCGGCAAGCAGCCCAGCGAGACTTCCCCCGATGACCACTGCATGACGTGTTCCGCAGTGCCCCAAGTCGTTGGCCATGCCGGCCCTTTCGTGTCGTGGAACTACAACCGACCAGTATCCACGAACCGGTTCGGGGTCGGCGTCACCCGGCTCCGGGGCAGAGGAACCACGTGCGCACAAGGTCGTTTCCCGTCAGGGGGACCGGAGCCCGGCTCCGGGCCCGGACCCCTCCTCCGGCCCGAGCTCGGCCAGCGCGTTCGTCAGCCACTCCACCCAGAACCGCTCCAGATCCACTCCGCCCCGGAGCACCAGGTGGCGCAGCCGGTCCGGCTCGGTGCGCCGGCGCTCCGCGGGGAAGTCCCGGGCCTCGATCGCGAGGTACTCGTCCAGCTGTTCCCGGTGCAGGGCGAGGTGCCGTTCCAGCTCGGCCCGGAGGCCCGCCGAACCGACCATCGCCGCAGCCCGCATCCGCAGCAGCAGGGCGGACCGCAGCGGTTTCGGGTCCTCGACCTTCCCCACCCAGCCGGCCAGTTCCACCCTGCCCGCGGACAGTACCTCGTACTCCTTCTTCTGTCCCCGCGCGGGCACCGGAGCGGGCAGGACGCGGATGTGCCCCGCCTGCTCCAGTTTGCCGAGCTCGCGGTAGATCTGCTGGTGGGTGGCCGACCAGAAGTAGCCGATCGACTTGTCGAAGCGGCGCGTCAGTTCGAGGCCGGAGGACGGCTTTTCGAGCAGCGCGGTGAGGATCGCGTGCGGGAGGGACATGCTCGCATCCTAGGTTCGGCCGGCCACGGTGATCACGGAGCGGCGGTCACAGGGTGGCGGCGAGCCGGGTGCCCTGGTCGATGGCCCGCTTCGCGTCCAGTTCGGCGGCGACGTCCGCACCGCCGATGAGGTGTGCCGAACGGCCTGCCGCCAGCAGCTCCTCGTACAGGCCTCGGCGGGGTTCCTGGCCGGCGCACAGCACGATCGTGTCGACCGGCAGGAGCTGTGCCTCCCCGTCGATCGTGAGGTGCAGGCCCGCGTCGTCGATCCGGTCGTACGAGACGCCCGCCACCATGGTGACGCCGCGGTGCTTGAGTTCGGTGCGGTGGATCCAGCCGGTCGTCTTGCCGAGGCCTGCGCCGACCTTGGACGTCTTGCGCTGGAGCAGGTGCACCTGGCGCGGCGGCGCGTTGCGCTCGGGCGCGCGCAGCCCGCCCCGGTTCTCGTACGAGGTGTCGACGCCCCACTGGCGGAAGTACGTCTCGGGGTCCTGGCTCGCGCCCTCGCCGCCGTCCGTGAGGAACTCGGCGACGTCGAAGCCGATGCCGCCCGCGCCGATGATCGCGACCCGCTCGCCGACCGGCGCGCCGTCCCGCAGCACGTCGAGGTAGCTGAGGACGCTCGGGTGGTCCTCGCCCGGGATGCCGGGCGTGCGGGGGGTGACGCCCGTGGCCACGACGACCTCGTCGTAGCCCTCCAGGTCCGCGGTGGAGACGTGCGTGTTCAGGCGGACTTCGATGCCGTGCTCGGCGAGCTGGACGCGGAAGTAGCGCAGCGTCTCGTCGAACTCCTCCTTGCCCGGAACCTGCTTCGCGACGTTCAGCTGACCGCCGATCTCGGCGGCGGCGTCGAAGATCGTGACGGCGTGCCCGCGCTCGGCGGCCGACACCGCGCAGGAGAGCCCGGCCGGGCCGGCGCCGACGACCGCGACGCGCTTGGCGAGGCGGGTGGGGGAGAGGACGAGTTCGGTTTCGTGGCAGGCGCGCGGGTTGACCAGACAGGAGGTGATCTTCAGGCTGAAGGTGTGGTCGAGGCAGGCCTGGTTGCAGCCGATGCAGGTGTTGATCGTGTCGGCGCGGTCCGCGGTGGCCTTCGCGACGAAGGCGGGGTCCGCGAGGAACGGGCGGGCCAGGGAGACCAGGTCGGCGCGGCCGTCGGCGAGGATCTCCTCGGCCACCTCGGGGGTGTTGATGCGGTTGGAGGTGACGAGCGGCACGGAGACGGCGCCCATCAGCTTCTTCGTCACCCAGGTGTAGGCGCCGCGCGGCACGGAGGTGGCGATGGTGGGGATGCGGGCCTCGTGCCAGCCGATGCCGGTGTTGATGATGGTCGCGCCCGCGGCCTCGATCTCCTTGGCGAGCTGGACGACCTCCTCCAGGGTGGAGCCGCCGGGGACGAGGTCCAGCATGGAGAGGCGGTAGACGAGGATGAAGTCCTCGCCCACGCGCTCGCGGATCCGGCGGACGATCTCCAGCGGGAAGCGGACGCGGTTCTCGTACGAGCCGCCCCAACGGTCGGTCCGCCGGTTGGTCGCGGAGGCGATGAATTCGTTGATGAGGTAGCCCTCGGAACCCATCACCTCGACGCCGTCGTACCCGGCCTCCTTGGCGAGCTCGGCGCAGCGGACGTAGTCCTCGACGGTCTGCTCCACCTCGGCGTCGGTCAGCTCGTTCGGCACGAAGGGGCTGATGGGGGCCTGGATCGGGCTGGGGCCGACGAGGCCGGGGTGGTAGGCGTACCGGCCGAAGTGCAGGATCTGCATGGCGATGCGCCCGCCCTCGGCGTGTACCGCATCGGTGATCAGGCGGTGCTCGGCGACTTCCTCCGACGTGGTCAGCTTGGCCCCGCCGTCCCAGGGGCGGCCGGCCTCGTTGGGGGCGATGCCGCCCGTGACGATGAGGCCCACGCCGCCGCGGGCGCGCTCGGCGTAGAAGGCGGCCATGCGCTCGAAGCCGTGCTCGGTCTCCTCCAGGCCGACGTGCATCGAGCCCATGATCACCCGGTTGGGCAGGGTGGTGAACCCGAGGTCGAGCGGGCTCAGCAGGTGCGGGTACGGGGTCATGGGGCGTCTCCTCGCGCAGGGGTCGTCGACCTCAGTTCTAGGTGACCCGACACGCCTTCTGCAACTAGTTGCAGAAGGATGGAGGAGTGATTTCTACTACTCAGTAGCTCATGGGGCCCACACCGACCGGCACCGGCGGTCCACCCTCAGGAGATGTGCCGCGCCACCCGGACGGTCCGTACGGGGCGGGTGCACGGCCCGGGACGGCCCGCGCGGGGCGGGCGGCTCAGGACCGTCGCGGCACCGGCACCTCCGGCCCGACCCACGCCTCCAGGTCCTCCGGGGTCCTGGGCGCCTCCGCGTCCACGCCCAGCAGGCTGTGGGACCGCAGCAGGCGCGTCACGGCCGTCGCCCACGGCCGGCGCAGCCGGGCCGCGTCCAGCAGGGCGTCGTCCGAGAGGAGCTCGGCGACCGGACCGGTGCGCAGGCCGGCCGGGGAGAGCACCGCCGCCTCGTCCGCCCACCGCAGCGCGAGGTCCACGTCGTGCGTCGCCATCACCACGGTCGTCCCCGCCTCCCGCAGCCGGTGGAGGGTCTCCAGGAGCCTCTCCTGGCCGTGCGGGTCGAGCCCGGCCGTGGGCTCGTCCATGATCAGGACCCGGGGCCGCATCGCCACGGCACCCGCGATCGCGGCGCGCTTCCGCTGCCCGTACGACAACAGGTGCGTCGGCCGGTCCTCCAGGGCCACGATGTCCAGCGCCTCCAGCGCCTCCCGCACCCGCAGCCGCACCTCCTCCTCGGGAAGCCCCAGGTTCATCGGACCGAACGACACGTCCTGGGCGACCGAGGCCGCGAACAACTGGTCGTCCGGATCCTGCACGACCAACTGCACCGTGCTCCGCAGCCGGGTCAGCCCCTTCCGGTCGTACGTCACCCGGGTGCCGTCCAGGAGCAGCGCACCGCCACCGCAGCGCAGCCCCCCGCTCAGCAGCCTCAGCAGTGTCGTCTTGCCGCTGCCGTTCCGCCCGAGGAGCGCGATCGCGCGCCCCTCGGCCACCGCGAAGTCCACCCCGGACAGGACCGCGGGCCCGTCCTCGTAGGCGAATCCCGCCTCCACCAGCTCCACGACGGGGATCGAAGACGTCACGGGAGGAACCTTTCCAGTACGAGGGTGAGGGCGACGAGCCCCGCGAGGAGCGCTCCCGTCGCCGCGAGGAACCGCGGAGCGACGGCCCGGCCCGGCACCAGCACCCGCAGCGTGCCGTCGTAACCGCGGCCGGCGAGCCCCGACTGCAGCCGCTGTGCCCGGTCGAAGGCCCGCACGAACGCGGTCGCGCCGAGCCCTGCGAGGGAGCGCCAGGTCGCGGCCCGGGTGGTGTGCCCGAGCCGTGCCGCCTGGGCCTGTCTGATCTTGGACAGCGAGTCGAGCAGCAGGAAGACGATCCGGTACATCACGAGCGCCACGTCCACCACGGGCGCCGGCACCCCCGCCCTGACCAGCCGGGGCAGCACGTCGGACATCGGCGTGGTGAACGCGAACAGCAGCACTCCGAGCGAGGCTGCGGCGGTCCGCAACAGCAGCTCGCCCGCGTGCACCGGACCGTCGGGGGCGAGGGCCACGAACCCCCGCGCCCCACCGACCTCGAAGAGCAGGGGAACGGCCCCGGTGATACAGAAGCCCAACGGAACGCGGAACGCCCGCCACAACTGGCGACCCGGCACCCCGGCCGGACCGAGCAGGACCGTGAGCGTGGCCGCCGCCACGAGCAGCGCGCCCGGCCACGGTGGCAGACACACCGCACACAGCGTCAGACCGAAACCGAGCAGCGCCTTCTCGGCCGGGTGGCGGTGGCGCCAGCGACTGCTGTGCGCCGCCGCGTCGATCGGCAGCATCGGCGGTTACGCACCCGGTCCGTCGGAGGACGGCGCACCGGTGCCGGACGGGGCGGGTGCCCGGCCGTCCCGGTCTGCGGCCCCGCCGTCCGCCGCCGCGTCGTCCGCCCGTGCGCTCCGCAGGGCGGTGTCCTCGGTCGGGGCGGAGACGCCGGCCCGAGCCTGGGCCTCACCTTGGCGGCGGCCCCGCCGCAGACCGAAGTAGTACGCTAGGACTCCGGCGCCGATCGCCGCCTGGAGCGCGAAGAGCGCCGACTCGATCTCACCGGACGGGGGCTCGTACAGCGGGCTGAACCACGGCTCGTAGTCCGGCTGGAGCTCGGTGATCGCGCTCTCGGCCTCACCGTCGGAACCGGAGAACGGCTCCTCCTTGTGGTCGCCGAGGCCCAGCGCCAGGGGCAGCACCGCGAGCGCGGCGACGACGAGCAGCAGCAGACCGTTGATCTTCGTGTTGCGACTCATCACGAGACCGCCTCCTCCTGCCGCTGCACACGCGTCCTTCCGAGGACGCCGAGCCGGATCAAGTCGCCCTTGCTGGACTGCGTGAGCAGCCGCATCACGAGCACCGTCAACAGGCCCTCGCTGACGGCGAGGGGGATCTGGGTCACGGCGAAGATCCCGCCGAACTTGGCGAGTGCCCCCAGCACACCGCTCCCGGGGTCCGGGAAGGCCAGGGCCAACTGCACGCTGGTGACGCAGTACGTGGAGAGGTCGGCGACGAAGGCGCCGAAGAACACGGCCACCATCAGCGGAGCACCGAACCGCCGCACCAACCGGTACGTCCCGTACCCCGCCCAAGGGCCGACGATCGCCATGGAGAAGGCATTCGCCCCGAGCGTGGTCAGGCCCCCGTGCGCGAGCAACAGGGCCTGGAAGAGCAGGGTGATCGTTCCCAGCACCGCCATGATCGGCGGCCGAAACAGGATCGCACCCAACCCCGTACCGGTCGGATGGGAACAACTCCCGGTCACCGAAGGAAGCTTGAGCGCCGACAGGACGAAGGTGAAGGCGCCCGACGCGCCGAGCAACAGGGTGGAATCAGGATTCGACCGGACTTCGCGGGTCAGCGCGCGAACCCCGTGGACGACGAACGGAGCAGCTGCGACGCCCCAGGCGGCAGCGTGCACGGGGGGTAGGTACCCCTCGGCTATATGCATGGTGGGAAGACCCTCTCCAGCACCTCGTGGATGGACAACGCACCCTGGCCGGTCTCCTGGCTGACGGTCATGCGGCCCGACTCCGCCTTCCCACACCGCAGCGGTCTCCCGCAACGGTCCAGTGGCTTCCCCCGGGACTTCCCCCGGAGGATGGAGCCGGACCTCCCGATCACAGTGGCGAGGGCCGCACCGGTACTGCACCGGTTTCCCGTACACCAAGGCCCTGTGACAGTAGTGTGTTGACCTGCTGGATCACAACACGACCACCACCCGGTGCGGCCCTCCGCTCACTCCGCGCACACGCCTCCGGAGCCCCCCTCGCCCTCACCCCTTGCGGTAGGAGTACGCCTCCGAGGCCGCCGCCGCCACCTCGTCGAGATCCCCGCCGGCGCTCGCCGTGACCAGTGCGGCGACCGCCCCCTCGACGAACGGAGCGTCCACCAGCCTGGACCGCTCCGGCAGTTCGTCACCCTCGGCGAGCAAGGCCTTGACGGTCAGGACCGCGCTGCCCAGATCGACCAGGAGCGCGACTCCGGCCCCCCGGTCCGCGTCCTTCGCCGCCCTGCAGATCAGCTCGGCACTCGTCCCCAGGCCACCGTCCGGAGCCCCGCCGGCCGCCAGCACCGGCGCCGCACTCCCGCCCGCGAGCCCCCGGGCCAACTCGGCCACCGCCGCAGCGACCGCGGCGCTGTGCGACACCAGCACGATGCCGACCGGCGCCGGGGGCGAGGGGAAAGGAGCGGAAGCGGCCGGGGCCTCGGCGCCTCCGGTCACCCGACTCACGTCCCCGCCCCCGTCCCCGCGTACGCGACGTCGGCAAGGGCGGCGAACAGCAGCGCCGAGGAGGTGGCCCCCGGATCCTGGTGCCCGATCGACCGTTCCCCGAGATAACTGGCCCGCCCCTTGCGCGCCCGGAGGGGCACGGTGGCGAGGGCACCCCCCTCCGCCGCGGCCCGTGCCGCCTCGAACGAGCTCCGCAGTCCCACCACGGCCGGTACGAGCGCGTCCAGCATCGTCTTGTCACCTACCCGCGCACCCCCCAGCTGCGCCACCGCGGCCACGCCGGCGTCGAGCGCCTCCGCCAACCGTGCCCGGGTGACCTCCCCGTCCCCTCCCAAGGCCTTTCCGGCGCGCCGCAGCAGCGTCCCGTACAGTGGCCCCGAGGCGCCGCCGACCGTGGAGATGAGCTGCCGTCCGGCGGCGATCAACACGGCACCCGGAGTCGACGGAGGCTCCTTCGCCAGCGCCTCCGTCACGGCGGTGAACCCCCGCTTGAGGTTGACACCGTGGTCGGCGTCCCCGATCGCCGAGTCCAGTTCGGTGAGCCGATCCGCCTCGCGGTCGACGTCATCGGACACCGCTGCCAGCCAACGCACCAGGAAACCGGCGTCCATGGTCCTTGTGGTCTCCGTCATGCTGCTCCCCACTCCCGTCTCACCGGCCCCAGCGCAGCGCCGGCGTCTGCACCGGAGCGTCCCACAGGCGCAGCAGCTCCTCGTCGACCTCGCACAGGGTGACCGAGCAGCCGGCCATGTCGAGCGACGTCACGTAGTTTCCGACGAGCGTCCGGACCACCGGCACGCCCCGCTCGCCCAGCACCCGGTGCACCTCCGAGTTGAAGCCGTACAGCTCCAGCAGCGGAGTCGCGCCCATGCCGTTGACCAGGGCGATCACGGGTCCGGTCGGGCGGAGGTCGTCCAGGACCGCGTCGACCGCGAAGTCCGCGATCTCCCGCGAGGTCATCATCGCCCGCCGCTCGCGGCCCGGCTCGCCGTGGATGCCGATCCCCAACTCGATCTCCCCCGCGGGGAGGTCGAAGGTCGGACTGCCCTTCGCGGGGGTGGAGCAGGCGCTCAGGGCCACCCCGAAGGAACGGGACCGTGTGTTGACCCGACGGGCGAGTGACTCCACCCGTTCCAGCGGCGCGCCCTCTTCGGCAGCCGCACCGGCGATCTTCTCCACGAACAGCGTTCCCCCGGTGCCCCGCCGGCCCGCCGTGTACAGGCTGTCCGTCACCGCCACGTCGTCGTCGACGAGCACCTTGGTGACCTGGATCCCCTCGTCCTCGGCCAGCTCGGCGGCCATCTCGAAGTTCAGCACGTCGCCGGTGTAGTTCTTGACGACGAACAGCACTCCGGCGCCGCTGTCGACGGCAGCCGCGGCCCGCACCATCTGGTCGGGCACGGGGGAGGTGAAGACCTCCCCCGGACAAGCTGCGGCCAGCATGCCGGGTCCCACGAACCCGCCGTGCAGGGGCTCGTGCCCGGATCCGCCGCCGGACACCAGGGCGACCTTTCCCGCCATCGGCGCGTCGCGGCGCATCACCACCCGTCGCTCCACGTCCACCGTCAACTCGGGGTGTGCCGCGGCCATCCCCCGCAAACCATCGGCGACCACGGTCTCGGGCACGTTGATCAGCATCCTCACAGGTGTCTCCTCGGGATCTCAGTGGAGGGGCGCACCTCCTGGGTTTTCGCAGTTCAGATTGCGCCCCCGGAATAGATGATTTTGGTGGTGTGTGGTGACTTGAAGCGTCTTTCGGCGGTACTGATGCCGACTTCCGTGATGGTGCGTCAGCCGGGTGGAGTGAGTGCGCAGGTGACGGTGAGGGTTACCGCCTTCGGCAGTATCGACGTTGCCGCTGCAAAGGTCACGTGAGCAAGGCTGATTCCGAGCCAGTGCTTTTTGTCGAGCCCGGCCGTGAGCAGTCGGCCTCAGCCGTCAAGGTGAGACGTCACCGGACTGTCGCGAGTAGTTTCTGACGTCAGTTCGTCGGTGCGAATGCCCATCGCCCCTGCCGTCCGTCGTCGGGGTGCGGGGCCGGTCGTCGCGGACCCACTTGCGCAGGGCCTCCAGATGGATGCCCAGGCTGTGGGTGATGTCGGTGGGGGAACGGTCCGGCGAGGAACCCATCAGGTCTACCGGGTCCCGCGTGAAGTCTTCGGGATGCTTCTTCCGCTTTGTCGCCTCGGATCGCTTCCCCTGGACGACGAGACATCCAGCGTCCAGGTGTCGGAACCTGGGGGTCACTCCACAGCGGATCGCCACCGAGAACACCACCCTCAAGCAGCACGTCCACCAGTTCACAGCCGGTGGTCGCACCCTCGACGAGCGACTGAAGACAGCCCGCCCCAACCTCCGTTTCCAGGACCGGCGCGGCGCAGGCCTCGAAGCCCGCATCGCAGGCCCGGGATCCACGAGGTGATCCTGTCCCGCTGCCCCCTCCGCAGCCCGCCTGCTGACGCAGCGCGAGTAACGACCCCACCCGCATGGCGTCTTGAAGGGTCTTCCTGTCACCCAGGGGCGGGCTTGGCGAATGCTTGCCGGCTGTGCACGAGCAACTCACGCACCGCAGGGTTGTGCGTGCTCTTCCAGATCAGGGCGAGCAGGGCGGGTGTTTCGACGTCGTCGATGGTGCGGGCGGTGAGCCTGTCGCGATGGCTCGCGGCCATCGAGTCGCTGAGGACGGCGACGGCGAGACCGCGGGCGGCGAGGTCGGCAATGGTATCGGCGGCGCTGGCTTGCAGTGCAATCGTGGGTCGGAGGCTCTGTGCGGCGCAGGCACGGTCGAATGCGGTGCGCAGGCCGGTGCCGGGTGGCATGCACACGATTGGGTGGGCGACAACGTCGCGCAGGGTGACCCGCTGCTGTTCCGCCACTGGGTGCCCAGCGGGAACTCCTACGACGAGCCGCTCGCTGATGAGCGTCAGCGCGTCCAGCCCGTCGGGGGTGGCGGTTGCGGTCCCGATGAGAGCCAGGTCGATGGTGCCGGCGCGCACCCCCTCGACCAGCCGGTCGGAGTTGTCCTCCAGCAGTGAGATCTCCACACCAGGGTGCGCCCGGTGAAATGCGGCGAGGGCGTCGAACAGCGGCGTGAGGGTGCAGCCGATGACCATCCCGACCGTGAGTCGACCACGGATCAGGTCGGTCACCTCGTCCACCGCTTGACCTACCGCCCCCGCCGCGGCGAGCGTGGCGCGGGCGTGTTCGAGTGCGGCCCTTCCCGCAACGGTAAGGGTGACGGCGCGCGCCGACCGGTCCAACAGCTCGGCGCCGAGTTCACGTTCCAGCTGGCGGAGCTGGGCGCTGACGCCGGACTGGCTGATGTGCACCCGCTCGGCCGCGCGAGTGAAGCTCTGCTCCTCGGCGACCGCGACGAAGTATTCCAGCTGCCTCAGTTCCATGACTGAAAATTCTAGCTCCCAGCAGATCCATCTGTTGGATTTCTGGCTATCGGGCGACCACGCTGGGAAGCGCCGAAGCCCGACGCCAGGAGGAACCAATGCCGGAACACGAGAAGGCCATGCGGCCCGAAGACATCACCCGTTTGTTCGTCGAACGGTCCAACGCCGGTGACGCGGCCGGGGTCGCCGCACTCTACGAAGAGGATGCAGTGATGGCCTACCCGCCAGGCGACCGGACGGTGGGCCGGGAAGCGATCCGTGCGCTGTGGGAGAAGGTGCTGGGCAACCGTCCCCACTTCGAGCCGGAACAACCACTGCCGACGCTGATCAGCGGCGACATCGCCCTCACCTCGACCCCGCCGAAGGACGGGACCGGCGCCCGGGCGCAGGTCGTTCGGCGCCAGCCTGACGGAAGTTGGTTGCGCCTACTCGACCAGCCCGAGTTCGTCCCGCCCACCTGCTGAACCCCGTCCACCGTTCTGGTGGACGAGCCGCCCGATGGGCCCGAACGAGCCGCATCGATGGCCTCCAACGCGCCGTCGCGGACGTGTGGTCGATGAATCGTCGCAGTGAGGAGCCGGTGTCCGAGCTCCTGCGGTCGGCGAAGTCGAGGAACTCCACAGTCTCGACATCGGTACGCGGGTGGGCGCCGAGGCATCCGACCGGAACAAGTACCCGTCCGCACGCATCCCGGCTGCCTTCGCCCTGGCCGACGTCGACGTCGAGGGCACCCGATTGTTCGCCGGACGCCGCGGCGGACAGGCTGAGGCCGGGCGCCTCCCCGCACGACCGCACCGGCCTGCACCGACGCTTGCGATCGCCCGACCAGCTGGTTCGCCGGCGAGAGCAGCGTTGAGCCGCTTCGGCAGAGAGGGAACCGCCGCCTCCACGCGCTGGGCGATGACCCGTTCGGTGATCCCCACCCCCCCGGAGCCCGGATCGAGCGGGTCCTCCCCCGAAGTCGTCGTTCCCAGCGTCCTGTTGGCCTCGCCCCCTGGCGAGACCATCCCCAACTGCCGACCGAAGTGGCACGGCGACTCAACATCACGCCCGATCGGCTTTCGCCGCATGAGAGGGGCGTCGCCACGATCGGGAAGGGGTGGTGATCTCACTCCCTGCCTGTCAGTGGTGATCGTCATCATGAGAGACATGACCAACCCGAACCTGACCACCGGTAGCATCTGGCGGCTCCACCACGGCGACCAGGAGATTGCCCGGCTGGCGGTGACCGGCGCCGATTGGCCCTGGACGCACGCCGACGTCGAGACGCTGCCCGGCTTTGAAGAGTTCCGTCCCCTCTTCAGCGAGCAGGAGCGGGCCGTCGACGAGGAGGACTGGGAGCAGGCCGACGCGTGTTACTTCCGGATCCGCAGTGCGCTCACCATGACGTTTCCCGACGGAAAACCGGTCGCTGAGTTCATGCTGCACATCCACGACGACGGCACCGCCGGCTGGCGCTGGCACAGCGAGCCCTTCGACGCGGTGCACCTGTGACGACCTGGGTTCGCTGCTTCCAAAACCACCGTCGGCTCCCGCAGGTCATCCCGAGCGGCACTCCGCGACCCACCACCGCAACCACACCATCCAGGCTCCGGGCCCTGCAGGCCCATCTGCGCTGGCACGACCAGAACGCCCGCCATCCCGACGGCCTGGCCGCACGACGCCGCGAGCGCGCCCGCGTCCGCAGCGAGAAGGGGATCCGCCAGGGCGGACAGAAGCGCATCCCCGCGGTCCTGACCATCGGTGAGGGCAAGCCCGCAGGCGAGCGATAGGGTCACCCGCGTGCGGTTCTGACACAGGCCCGCCGCGTGCGGCACGGGAGGCCGGATGGCCAGTTGGCGGCGGTTCGAGCGGCAAGAGGCCACGCTCGGATACTGGGAGATCCGTCAGGAGGGCATCCGCTGCTTCCTCCGCTGGGGTTCCGATCGAACCTCGGTCAAGGCGAGCACGACAATCCTCGACGACGAGGAACGGGCGCGGCGCCACGCTGTACGCAAGATCAACGATCGTCTTCGCAAGGGCTTCACCGAGGTGGAACCGCCCCGCGATCCGGCAGAAGCCGAGGTCGGGACACCGGTGCTGGACGTCATCACCGGGGCTACCGGCACCTATGCGCCGGTGTTGGAGTTCCTGCCGGTCGACGGTTTCGACCAGGTCTTTCGCTGCGCTCACACGCCCGATCACCCGATGGGGTTCTTCGAGTACTACGTGCTGCGTGAGCAGGGTCGCAGCGCGGTCCGCTTCACGGTGCGAGCCGGCAGCCACCAGGATGCGGTGGTTGCCGGGTTCCTGGACTTCCTCTGCTCCAGGCGTGACCTCGCCTTCGATGGTCGGTCCCATCACAAGGTGGCCTTGCCGAGTCCGGTCGGTTCCTTCGAGCACGCGCTGTTCTGCTCGCCGGCACTGGGCCGGGCCTGCGCTGCGCATCCGGCGGCGGCAGCGCGGGTCGCGACGGCCTTCCCCGTGTTCAACTGCGAGATCGGGGACGAGGACCCGGAGGTGCTGGTCGACGCCCGCATCCACGGTCACGCCTCGCTGCCCTACAGTGACTGGGGACGATCGCCGCGTCCCGCCGTTGACCTGCGTTTCGACATCCAGCCGTCGTTCTATCGACCGTCACCGAAGTTCAAGGTCCATCGGCCAGCCGATCTCCAGAGGCTCATGGACGGACTGCCGGCGGCATCGCCGCAGAGCTGGCTGGAGGTGCGGTCCTTCCGAGGCGAAACCACGCGCCTCCAACCCGACACGACCATGTCCTTCGCTGATGTGTCGTCCCTTCTGACGAACTGAAGAGACTGCCCGGCTGCCGTCTGCCGCAGTCCCCGGGCTCCCAGACGTCAACACTCGCAGTCGGTGAACCTCCTCGGTCACGGCACCGGAGACGGGGCAGGGGAACCCGTGGTTGTCGGCGGGGGGCATCGGCGGCTCTTCTCCGTGTCTGCGATCGCTACCGGTGCCGCACCGTACGCGGCGGACACCCGCCCATCAGCCGTGTCGACGATGCTGCGGATCAGTGCACCGGTCCGGGGCCGGGAGGGAACGCCCGCCCGTGGAGGAAGAAAGGACGAAGCCGGTGTAACCGTCACGGGCCACGGCGTCGCACTCCTCCCGGTACCGGTCCAGCCCGCCCGCGTAGGCGAGGAACGCGCGGGGTTTGCCCGGGACGTTCGCTCCGGTGTACCAGGAGTCCACCGCAGGGTAGAGCGTACGGGCGGCGAGCTCCGCCACGCGCGCGCCCCAGGCAGTCTCGGCGGAGGGGATCGCGTCGATCTCGGTGAGGCCGTTCCCGAGGAGGTGGTCGATGCAGGTGGTGATCCACTCGACCTGTTGTTCCAGGGACACCGTGATGTTGGTGAGTACGGAGGGGCTGAGAGGTCCGAGGACGGTGAAGAGGTTGGGGAAGCCGGCCGAGACGAGCCCGAGATGGTTGCGAGGGCCGTCGGCCCACCGCTCCCGGAGCGTCACGCCTTCCCTTCCCACGATGTCGATGGCGAGTTGGGAGCCGGTGAGGGCGTCGAAGCCGGTGGCGAAGACGATCACGTCGAGGTCGTGTTCCCCGCCCGAGGTCCGGATGCCCCGGGGAGTGATCCGCTCGATCGGGGTTGTGCGCAGGTCTACGAGCGCTACGTGCGGCAGGTTATAGGTCTCGTAGTAGTTGGTCCCCAGACAGGGGCGTTTGGTCGCGAACGGGAACGTGTGCGGGGAGAGCAGTTCGGCCGTTGCGGGGTCGTTCACGGTCGACCGGATCTTGGACCGGACGAACTCCGCCACGGTCTCGTTGGCCTTCTCGTCGGTGAGGATGTCGGTGTAGGTGCGCAGCAGCCCGTTGAGGAAGCCCTCGTCCCAGGCTGCCTCGTAGGCGGCGGTGCGCTCCGCCTCGTCCACCTCCAGCGCCGAGCGGGTCGGAGGCGTGAAGACGGTTCCGCCCCGCGAGCACCGTTGGGCCTGCCGGAACTCGGGGTAGCGGGCCTTGAGTGCCGCGCGTTCCGTGGCCTGTAGCGGACGGTTGCGGGCCGGCAGGACGTAGGCCGGGGTGCGCTGGAAGACGGTCAGGGAGGCCGCCTCGCCGGCGATGACGGGAATGGCCTGGACGCCTGAGCATCCGGTGCCGATCACGGCGACCCGCTTCCCGGCGAAGGGCACGTCCTTGCGCGGCCACCGCGCAGTGTGGTGGATGGCGCCGGTGAAGCTGTCGGCGCCGGGTACCGCGGGGTCCTTGGGGGTCGACATGCAGCCTGTCGCCAGGATCACGAAGCGGGCGGTGACGGCCCGTCCGGTGTCCGTGGACAGTTGCCAGCGATGATCGTCCCCGTCGTACACGGCGCGGGTGACGCGCGTTCGCAGGACGATGTCCTTGCGCAGGTCGAACCGGTCGGCGACGTGGTGGACGTACCGCAGGATCTCCGGCTGGGTGGCGTACCGTTCCCCCCATTCCCACTCCTGGTCGAGTTCGGGGGAGAAGGAGTAGGAGTACGACATGCTCTCGATGTCGCAGCGGGCCCCGGGGTAGCGGTTCCAGTACCACGTTCCGCCGATGTCGTCGCCGGCCTCGAAGACCACCGCTGCCAGGCCGAGCTCCCGCAGTCGGTGGAGTTGGTAGAGGCCGGAGAGCCCGGCCCCGATGACCACGGCGTCGACCCGGTCTTCGTCGGCGAGCGGGCGGACCTCGGGCACCGTCGGAGAACTCGTCGGACTACTCATCTGGCGGCTCCTGTTCTGCCGGATCATCGATGACGGATGACGGATGACGGATGACGGATGACGGATGACGGGGCGGGGGCGGGGAGCGAGCTGGCCGTCGTGACGGGTGCCGGGGCGTCCTCCCGCACACGTCCCGCCCGGCCGCCTCTCAGGTGGAGCCGCTGCTCGTCGCCACCGCCGGGATGACCGCGAGGGCGAGGGCCCCGGCGGCCACCGCCAGGACCGGGTATCCGCCGCTGCTCGTCACCAGCCCCGAGACCATGCCGCCGGTCGCGCCGGCCACGGACATCCCCACGTCCGCGAGGCCCTGTAGCGCGGCCCGGTTCTCGGCGGGCGCTGCGTCCGTGAGCACGGCCGTACCGCCGAGCAGGGCCAGGTTCCAGCCGACTCCGAGCAGGACCAGCGCGCAGGCCAGGAGAGGGGCGGAGGTCGGCGGAGCGAGGCCCGCGAGCAGACCCGCGCCCAGCAGGACGGCTCCGGCCGCGACGGCGACCCGCCGCCCGCCGATCCGGTCCGCGAGCAGGCCGCTCAGCGGTGACGGCAGGAACATCGCGCCCACGTGCAGGGCGATGACCAGCCCCACCGCCTGCGTCGTGTGGCCGTGGCCGGCCATGTGGACGGGAGTCATGGTCATCACGGCGATCATCACGAGCTGCGCGGTGATCATCACGGTGGCACCGGTGATGACACCAGGAGCGGGGCGCCCCGTACGGAGGGCACCGGTACGGGAGGTCCCGGGCTCCCGGGGCGGGGCCGGGGGCAGCGGGGCCGGACGCAGCCACACCACCAGGACGAGCGCGGCGGCCCCGTACGCCACCGTCGCCAGGAGGAAGGGCCCGGTCAGCCGCGGCAGGCTCCAGGCGTCGGCGAGGTCGCCGGTGGGGCCGGTCAGGTTCGGGCCCACGACCGCTCCCAGGGTCATGGCGAACAGGACGGTTCCGGCGGCCCGGCCGCGTCGCCTGGGCGGGGCGAGGTCGGTGCCCGCGTAGCGCGCCAGGAGCCCGGTGACCGTACCCGCCCCGTACACGCAGAGGGCGGACAGGAGCAGGACGGGCCAGCGCGCTGCGGCTCCCGCGACCACGCCCGCGCTGCCCAGGGCGGCGATGCCATTGCCGAGCGCCAGCCCCGGGCGGCGCCCGAAGCGCTGACTGACGCGCCCGAGAACCGCCGCTCCGAAGGCCGCGCCGATGGTGTACAGCGCGGCCGGGAGCCCGGCCAGGCCGGTCGAGCCGAGCAGGTCCTGGGCGAGCAGCGCACCGACCGTGATGCCGGCCACCATGCCCGCGCCGCCGAGCGTCTGCGAGATGCCGAGTACCGTCAGGGCGCGGCGCTGTTCCCGGGAGAAGACCGCCGCCGTGGCCGAGGGGGCCGTCTGGGTCACGCCTGATCCCCCGCGGGGACCGCCGGTCCCTCGGGCGTCTCTGCCTCGCCGGCCAGGCCGGCTATCTCCGCCAGGGACATGCGCAGTTCATCGTGCAGGAACCGCACGACCGTCCAGTGCGGCAGGGCGTCGGCGTCGAAGGGCCCGAACGCGGCCGTGTAGAGGGGGATCCAGCGCAGAGCCTCCTCGGCGGCGGCCTCTCGGCCGGGTGCTTCCTGGTAGGCGTCGTAGGAGACGCTCCGGTGGTGGATGAAGTGACCGCCGGGCAACCGTCGTTCGCACAGATCGAGGTACTCGCGCGTCTGCAGGATGAGGTAGTGCCATATCTCGTCGATGTTCTGCTCGACGGGGAGGAAGAGGCCGCCGAGCCGGTCGGGATGGCGGGAGACGAGGTAGAGGTAGCGCAGGCACTCGCGGATCCGGTGGCGCACGATGGTCGCGGACGGGGCGTCCGGCTCGGCCGTGAAGTGACGCACCACCTCTTCGTGCAGAGCCGGGCCGAGCAGCTCCTCGGCGGTGGGCGCCTGATCGGCGGCCCGGTCCGAGGGGGCATGGGCGGCGGACGTGGGCATGAGACTCCTTCGAGGGTCGTCATCGGGCGCGTCGGACCGCCGTGTGCGCGGGGGCGGCCCGCACGGGAGGGGCCCCGCGCGGACGGAGTGCGACGGACAGCGGACGTGGTCAGGACGGGGCGGGCACGGTCAACCAGGCGTACTTGCCGGAGCGTCCGATGGGGATGGCGGCGTGGTGTTCCACCTGACAGGTCCGCCCGGTCAAGGTGCTTACGGAGGCGGCCAGTTCGGTCGTCTCGTCGGCCGTGAGCGGCGCGTCGTCGAAGGTCGTGTACGTCAGGCGGCACTGGTCTTCGTCGGGCAGGTGCAGCTGGTGCAGGAAGACACGGGGGCAGACCCCGGCGATGCGGGCGTCCAGGTCGGCTTGGGAGACGGGGCCCCCGGGGGTGCGCAGCAGTTCCTTCTCGCGCCCGCAGAAGGAAACGATCCTCTCCGGATCGGTGCTGCCGTCGCGCGTGCGGACGCAGTCACCGGATCGGTAGCGGACCAGCGGCATGTAGGGGTTGCGGACGCTGGTGACGATGAGGCTGTGGATGCCACTGCCCGGTTCCACCGGGATCAGCTCTATGCTCATGTCCTGCAGATAGGGCTGGTAGCGGCCTTCGGCGTCGCTGTAGAAGAGATAACCGAGCTCGGTGCTGCCGAAGAGGTCGACCACCGGGCAGTCGAAGTGGGCGCGCAGGTGGGCGCGGACGTTCAACGGCGTGTACTCGTAGGCGTGGACGATGCCGGTCGGGCGGGGAAAGTCGTCCCACAGGCCCCATGCGGAGACTTTGCGGACCAGGTGCGCCAGGTGGTAACCCGAACAGTCCAGCAGATAGCCGTCGTCGGGGTGGGCGGTGGCCGCCTCGCGGATCTCGGCGAGCATCTGCTCGACCTCGCTGCGGCCCCAGTCGGCCGGGTCGAGGCGACGGTTGAGATACAGCGTGCGGTCGTCGAGCCAGCGTTCACCGGGGGTGGTGCCGGGCTTGCGGGCGTTCACCCGAGCCACGTGCTCGGTGGCGAGGACGGTGGTCAGCGAGACCCGCGGGGCGCCGTTGTGCCACGAGGCGCCGAGATCGGGATGCTCGCTCCACAGACGGTAGTACGAGTGGAGCAGGAAGTAGGGCGGTCGGATGAGCTGCATGCGGGCGTGGTTGGTACCGGTGGAGAGCACGAATTCGGCTTCCCCCGCCTCCAGCGCGCGGGCTAGCCCGGGAGTCATCCAATTGTCGGGGAAACCCCTGGCTATCTCCGGCTTCTCCAGGATCGGGAAATGACCGCGCTCGACGGAGGCGCGGTAGATCGGGATGTCGCGCACCTTGTCCAGGACATCGGCACTCGGCAGGCGCTTCACGGGAGCTCTCCGGGGCGGGTCGACGGCAGGCGGAGTGGGCGAGGGCCGTCGACGCGGCGACAGCCGCGCCGACGGCGTGGGCATCAGCGGGTCAGGAGATGCAGCCGCTCTTGGGGGCGGCGCTGATGCAGCCGCTCTTGGCGGTGGCGCTGATGCAGCCGTCCTTCGCGGCCTGGGCGGAGTTGGCGGCGACCCACTTGCGCCACACGGACTCCTCCGTCATGCGCTTGATGAGCTGATCCATGGTGGAACCTCCTGCAATCGAAGAGAGCGGATGCATATTCGTCAAGAGATGGTTTTGCGATGGTCATTCATCGGCATAGAAGGTAAAGAGATGGTCAATCGACCGTCAAGGGTCGGCTTGTCGATTGACCTGAAATGCATGCCTCATGCACACGGGCTCCGACTTCTTCGTGAATGCCGAAGCGGCGGATCCTCGGGGCGTTGCATGGATTTCGCCACGAGGGCTTGCAGGGAATTGACCCGCGGTCCCTGAGTGCTGACTTGGCAGGTCGGCGCGTCACCCGCCCGCATGCTGTTCTCTGCAAGCCCCGGTGTCCGTCAGTTCAGGCTGCGGTGGTGAGCTTCACCGGTTCGATGCCGGTCGCGCTGTGTCGCTCGGCCCAGCTCTCCAGCGCCGTACGGCAGGCGTGGTCGAGGTGGTGCAGTCCTGACAGGTCGAGTTCGACCGGGCGGTCCTGCGGAAGGGCCTCCAGGGCGTCGAGGATCTTCGGCAGGCGAAGGAACGTGGCGTTGCCCGTCAGATGCGCCTCGATGGGGCCGGCGCCCTTGTCGATGACCTCCAGCTTGACGTGTGAGGCCTCCCAGGCGGTCTTGACGACCGCCAGGGCGAGGCCGATCAGGACGCCCTCGAACATGTTCACCACGACGATGGCGACGGCCGTGACCACCAGGATCACCGCCTCGCCCTTGTGGGCCCGCCACAGCGCGGCGACCTGGCGGAACGGGATCAGCTTCCAACCCGCGTGCACGAGGATGCCGGCGAGCGCGGGCAGGGGGATCAACGCCAGGGCGAACGGGAGCGCGGCGGCGAACAGCAGCAGCCACACGCCGTGCAGGACCCGCGACGCCTTTGTCTTCGCGCCGGCGTTGACATTGGCGGAGCTGCGGACGATGACCGCAGTCATGGGCAGGGCGCCGAGCAAGCCGCAGATCGTGTTGCCCGCCCCCTGGGCGACCATCTCCTTGTCGTACTGGGTGCGCGGACCGTCGTGCAGTCGGTCCACGGCCGCCGCGCTGAACAGGCTCTCCGCCGAGGCGATCAGCGCGAACGCGACGATCGTGCCCCAGAGGGCAGGGCTGGCCAGCTCACCGAAGGCCTCGGCGCCGGGCAGTTGGATGACGCCGAGCAGGCCTTCCACCTCGACCGTGGCGACCGGCAGTCCGAGACCGAGAGCGGCTGCCGTCGCCAGCACCACCGCGGCGAGGGCCCCGGGCACGGACTGCACCCGCTTCGGCAGTTTCTTCCACAGCACGATGACGGCGATCGTGCCCGCGCCGATCGCGAGGGAGGCCAGGGCCTCGGTGCTCCCGAGCGCGTCGGCGAACGCGCGGGGCAGGCCCGTGATCTTCCCGATGCCGGTCTCCGGAGCCTTCAGGCCCGCCGCGGCGTAGACCTGACCGGCGATGATCACCAGGCCAATGCCACAGAGCATGCCCTCGACGACGGAGACGGATATCGCCCTGAACCAGCGGCCGATCCCGAAGAACCCCATGGCGAGCTGGAGCAGGCCGGCGACCAGCACGATCACGCCGAGCGTGCTCACCCCGAACTGGCTGACCGCCTCGAAGACGATCACGGTCAGACCGGCGGCCGGCCCTGACACCTGGAGGCTGCTGCCGGGCATGAGGCCGGTGACGAGACCGCCGACGATGCCGGTGACGAGTCCGAGCTCGGCCGGGACGCCGGAGGCGACCGCCACCCCCACGCACAGGGGCACTGCGACGAGGAAGACGACGATGGAGGCGAGGAAGTCCTGGCGTAAGTGAGGGAACTTGGACAGCATGATGGTCACCTGCTCCCTCAGAGCGTCTCGAACGTGTCGGTTTCCACACGGTGTTCGCGCACGAGTCCGGTATGGACCTCGTAATACCAGCCGTGCAGCCGGATTTCACCGGCTTGCAGGCGTTGCTCGACGCAGGGGTAGGAGCGCAACCGCAGGAGCTGCGTCAGGACGTGGTTCTGCACGGCTTCGGCGATCGTCGGGTCGGTGAGGTCGGAGCACCGGGGCTCGTCCGCAGCGTGCGCGAGCCAGTCCCGTACGGCGGGGACGGAGTTCAGATCGTCGCCGCGCACCACGGCGCCGACCGCGCCGCAGTGGGAGTGGCCGCACACCACGATGTCCTTGGTGCCGAGGACCTCCACGGCGTACTCGATCGTGGCCGCCTCGCCGGTGGGGTTGGCGGAGCTGTAGGGGGGGACGATGTTGCCGGCGGTGCGTAGCTCGAACAGCTCACCGGGCCGGGCTCCTGTGATCAGGGCCGGAACGACCCGGGAGTCGGAGCAGGTGATGAACAGGACCTCGGGGGACTGGCCTGCGGCGAGGCCCGCGAATTCCTCGGGGCGCTGTCCGAAGGTGCGCGCGTTGTCGATGAGGGGCTGCATGGTGTGGTGATTCCTCCTGGCGCGCCGCAATGGCGCGTCGGGCGTGCGTGACAGAGATGTGGGGGCGTTCTGTTCGGTCAGCAGCGGAACATCTGGAGTGCACCCCGGGAAGGGGCTGTGGATCTGGTCGACGCGCGGCCGTGCGCGGCGCTGGGCACGGGTTCGTCGAGTCCGGCCACCGGTCCTCGGTCCGAGGTCGTCGGCGACCGGTCAGCCGGCCCGGGGGTGTGCGCGTCCACACGCTGACGGTCATGGGCCCGGGGCGGCCCGATCGGGGCACCCCAGGCCGGACGGGCCGGAACCGTCAAAGTCTCGCCGCGCGGCTCCGGGTCGGGCGGAGTTGCCCCGGCCCGGTCACCAACGGCGGGGTGGCGAAGCGTGTGCACGTGCGTGAAGGAGGCGGAAGTGACGAGGAGCGGGGGCACGGGCAGCAGGACGACGCAGGGCGGCGACGCGCTCTGGGGCGTCGTGGCTTGCAGCACACCCATCCCTTTCGGCAGATTCACGCCTATGGCTAAAATCAATAGATGGTCAATGGCTGGTCAAGAACACCATAGACAAGCAAAGTTTTTATGGGGTTAACTTCACGCGCCGGTCAGGAAAGAGCCCTGAAAGCGAGGGCTGTTTGGCCGGATCCGCATCCGTTGGCCATGGGCCGCCTCGCTCGTTGCTTCGTTTTGTCGACCACTTGTGCGGCGCGGGCGAGAAGGAGCGGCCTTTTCGCTTTCGGTTGCGTGATGCCCGTTTCGCGGACCGTGTGGACGTCGTGGTGCGGCGGGCCCCTTCCGCCGGTACCGATGCTGACCCGGTGGTGACTTCCCCGGCGGTGCGTCAGCCAGTCGTGGTGGCAGGGCAGGGCAGGGCGGACGTGGTCGGGGGCCGGTCTCGTACGCCGTCGAGCGTGCCGCCAGGAGGGTCGGGTCGGCGGGGGGCTCCTCCGCCAGGGGGCTGCGCGAGCACGGACGGTGCTGCTTCGGGCCGAGTCGTACCGGTGCTCCGGGCGTCCGCGGTCTGCCGCGCCGTGCCGGTCTGCCGTTCCTCCTACGATGGGTGCCCCGACGAAGGAGCGCAGTGGGTTTCAAAGCACCGGTACCGTCTCGGAGGCTTGGGCCGTTCGAGTTGACCGCGGAGGGGATCGCGGCGCTGCTGGCACGGTACGAGTTCCACGATGCGGGCATCCGCCGGGTGATCGTCGATCAGGACTTCGGGCGGGAACCGCGGGGGCGGGTCGTGAGGCTGGTGATCGACGCCCGGGTGGTGGGCGAGGCCCTGCGGTGGGAGCCCGTGTGTCTGGACCTGGTCGACGTGAAGCGGTTCCGGATCGACGAGAGTTCCGGGGCTCCCGCAGGGGTGCTCTACGACCCTCCGCAGTTCACCCGGTTCGACGGCCTGATGCAGGTCGACCTGTGTGCCGAGCGCTTCGGAGGCCTTCCTCCGCGCAGCCGGCAGGAGGTCTTCGAGGACTCGGAGTGGGTCTTCGAGGCGGCCGGGGGCACCTGGAGCGTCCTGGAGCCGTGGCACGCGTGACGCGGCGCCCCGTGGCCCACCGGGCCCTGCTCGGGCTGCTTCCCGTGGAGAGCAACGGGGAGGGCAGGGGGCCGCGACGGTGGGCGGGGCGGCCGGCAGGCCCCGGCGAGGGTGCGACTGCGGCCCGCGGACGACCCGGTGGGGTCCCCGGCCGGCGCCGAGCCGCGCCACGGCGGCTGCCCCGGGGTCAGCGCACCCGGAGGTTGGCCATCATGCCCATGGCCGAGTGGTCGAGCATGTGGCAGTGGTACACGTAGTCGCCCCGGTAGCCGTCGAACGTGATGTGCAGCCGCACGGTCTCGCCCGGCATGACCCGCACCGTGTCCTTCAGACCCGTTTCGGCGGGGGCCGGGGGGCGTCCGCCGCGTTCGAGCACGCGGAACTGGACGAGGTGCAGGTGGAAGTTGTGCGGAGCGCGCGCGTTGGTGTTGGTGACGTTCCAGATCTCGGAGGTCCCGAACCCCACGGTGGTGTCGATGCGGCCGGGCTCGTAGGTCCGTCCGTTGATGAATCCACGGGGCTCCGGCCGACCGTCCTCGTCCATGGCGAGCGCGATGTCGCGGGTGACGCTCGCGGCGGGCAGGGCGGTGACCGGCGGCAGGGCGCGCAGCACCCGGGGAACGCTGCTGGGGTCGGCGGCGGTGTGGGTGACGTCGAAGCGGAGCACCTGACCGGTCTGCTCGGGGAGCCCCGGCCCGGTGTTCCTGAGGACCAGTCGAGTGCCGATCGGGTGGCGGGAGAAGTCGATGACCACGTCGGCGCGTTCGCCCGGTGAGAGGGTGAGGACGGGCAGGGGCACGGGACGCTCCAGCAGGCCGCCGTCCGAGGCCACCTGGATGAGCGGGGTGCCGTCGGAGAGGCTCAGGGAGAAGGTGCGCAGGTTGGCGCCGTTGAGGAGGCGGAAGCGGTACTTGCGCGCCGCGACCTCGAAGTAGGGGGTCACCCTGCCGTTGGCCAGGACGGTGGTGCGGTTCCGGTCGCCCAGGGCGTACGCCAGCTGTCCGTGCTCGTCGAAGCGGGCGTCGCGGATCGTGACGGGGACGTCGTACCGGCCCCGGGGCAGGGGGAGGCGCTCCTCGATCTCGTCCGTCAGCAGATAGGTGCCGGACAAACCGCGGTAGACGTGTTCGGCCTCCAGGTGGTGGGCGTGGTCGTGGAACCAGAGCGAGGCGTGCGGCTGTCGATTGGGGTAGATGTAGGTCCGCGAGGTGCCGGGGGCGAAGGCGTCCATCGGGTTGCCGTCGCACTCGGGCGGAGCGCTCGCGCCGTGGAGGTGGACGGCGACGGGCCGGTCGAGGTCGTTGTGGTGCCGGACCAGGAGCCGGCGTCCGGAACGGGCACGGATCACCGGGCCGGGGAAGTGGCCGTCGTAGGTCAGGACGTGAGTGGCGGTGCCCGGGAGGATTTCGGCGGTCGCCCTGCGGACGGTCACCTCGTAGTAGTCCACTCCGCCCGCCGAGGACGTGGGGCGAAGCACGGGCGGGACCGGCATGGCCATGGTGAAGGCGCCGGGTGCGGCGGCCCGTGCGCGGTGGGGGGCGTCGCGGTGGGGCGGTTCCGCCGCGCGGGCCAGGGACCCCCCGGGGGCGAGGAACGGCACGGCTGCCGCGGTGAGGGTTCCGCTGAGCACACGGCGACGGCTGATCATCGACTTCCTCCCGGTGGGTGGGCGGCGCGTGGCGCCGGGGACCGCCCTCCGGCCGGCCGGAGGGCACCCCGTGCTCACGGTTCTAGCCGAGAACGAGGAGGACGGCACACGCGCGGCGGGGCGCACGAGGGGGGCGGGGGAGCCCCCTCCCCGGTCCGCCCGTCCGCCCCGGAGCCCGGTGGGCGGGCCGACCGCGGCCCTGCCACCGGCGGGCCGAGCCCGCGAGAATCCCGTGACGGGGTCCCGCCGAAGCGGTGAACCGGCCGGTCCCGGACCGGGGTCCCGCCGTGTGAACCCGTCCGGGGCGGGTGCCCGCCGTCCGAGGCGCGCCGTCCTGCCCCACCTCGGCTGCGATCGGCGCCCCGGTGGCAGCGTGCGCCCGGTCAGAGGGTTCCCGTCGTCCCCGTGGCCCGACCGTCCTCGTCCCAGACGACCTCCAGGACCCGGTCGACCGCGTCGCGCTCGATCGGACCGAACACGTGCGGGAAGAGTGTCCCCTCCGGTACGCCCGGCGGAGGGGACGGCACGGCCGCCTCCCACTCCGTCCTGGCGGCGATCCGGTCCTCGTCGAGGACGAGCACCAGGAGCGGTCGGGAGACGGTGCGGTAGAAGGCGTTGACGACGGCGAGCGTCGTCGGCGCGTCGGGCGAGCAGTGGACGAAGCCCTCCTCCGCCAAGGACGCCGGGGCGTACGGCTCCTCCGGCCGGGCGGACCAGTCGGCGGGCGTGACAACGTGGTAGATCATGGTGGGGTTTATAGCAGGAGCGGTTCGGCGGGAGCGCGACCACCGTCCGCGGTCGGCTCGCATCCGCCGCTCATGCCCGCCGCTCGTACCCGCCCGCCCGTGGCAGGCCCCGGTCGGCAGGGCCCGCGGCGCACCGTGGAGGCCGGGCTCGACCGACGGGCGCGGGCTGCCCGGTTGTGGACCGCCGTCCTCATCCGGGCCCCGGTTTCCGCCGCGAGCGGGACCAAGGAAGCTACTCGCTGGTACGGTCCCTGCCCTGGCCGGTGCTCCGCCCGGGAGCGGTCGGCGTCAGGAGGGGCGGGCCATGGCGTGGCGGACGGGCGGGATGCTTCCCGCGGGACTTGCCGAGGCGATACGGGAGACGGCCGAGGACATCGCAACGGTGTTGCGCACGGTGCCGGAGCCCGGAGCCGCCGGTCGGCTGCCGGTGCCCCGGTCCTTCTGGACCGTTGGGGAGTCCGCCGCCCATCTCGCGCTCGCGAACGCCCTCATGGCCGATCTGGCCGCAGGCCACGAGCGCCCCTACGGCGACGGCACCCCCGGTAGCCTGGCCGAGGCCAACGAACGTGCCCTCGCCGGGTTCGCGGAGCGCGCTCCCGGCCCCCTCGCCGAGATGATCACGGCGCAGGCCGCGGAGTTCCTTCGCCGGGTCGAGGGCCGCGACCCGGGTGGGTTCCTCGACACCCCGCTGGGTCCCATGACCCCGGCCGTCCTCGGTTCCTACCTGTTGACCCACATGCTCGGCCACGGCTATGACCTGGCGCTCGCGCTGGGGCGCCCCCACATGCTCGATGCCGATCGGGCCGTGCTCACCCTGCCGTTCATGAGGGAGGTGATGCCCCGCGTGACCGTTCCGGTCGCCGTTGCGGGGTTGACCGCGACCTTCGCCGTACGGCTCCGTGGCGGACCGGGATTCGGAGTCACCGTCTCCGACGGCCTGCTCCGGGTCGACGACGAGCTGCCGGACCGGCCCGACTGCACGATCCTCATCGAGCCCGTGGCCTTCCTCCTGCTCGGCCTCGGGCGGGTCGACCCGTGGCCGGTGATCCTCCGCGGCAGGGCGCTCGGCTGGGGCCGCAGGCCCTGGCTCGCCCCCCGCTTCCCCCGTCTCTTCCGCGCGCCGTAGACCCCGTTCCCCCGCGCGCTTCCACCCCCGACGGTGGATCCTGGAGGTGTGGAAGGGGCCGCGCCCCTGTTCTGCGCGGCCCGTCGACGGGAGGAGGCGGACCATGACCCGCACGCAGGAGTGGACGGTCGGCCTGGAACTGGTCGAGGAGGACGGCAGGACGAAGGCCGAGGCCAGGCTGACCACGGGCACCTCGACCCTCACGGGCCACGGCTCCGCCCGCTGCAACCCGGCGGACGTGGACGTGCCGGTGATCGGCGACGAACTTGCCGCGAGCCGGGCGATGAAGGACCTGGCGGGCAAGCTCATGCGGGAGGCCAACCGCGAGATGGAGGCCGTGGGAGCCGGGACCCTGCCCCAGCGCACCGGCCCGGGGTACGGCTGGCCGGAGGCGGTCTCCTGACCGGACCGCCCCCCGAGTCGGGAGTCCGACGGGGAGAGCCGTGAGGCGGTGACCCTCCGCCGCACCCTCCCTGCGGCTCCCGACGGGTCCTCCGGGCATGCTTCGGGGGAAGGGAGCCCGTGGGATTCGCGGCCGGGCCTTCACCGGCCCGTCGTCGTCCGCCCGGTGCCGCGAGAGCCCGTCGTCCGCGCGGTGCCGCAAGCCCTTCCGCAGCGAGACGCCCTTCCCCTCCTGCCTACCGTTCCGGGGTTTCGTCCTCCTGCCCGTATGCCAACCGGTCCACGACCTCCACCACTCCCTCGACCGTCTCGCACAGGCGGACCAGGGTCGGGCCGAGGTCGGGGCGCTCCAGCCTGCCGCTCAGGGTCACCCGGCCCTCGTCGACGTCGATGTGCACGGCCGAGGGCGAGAGGTGCAGGATGCGGACGAACACGTCCTCGCGGATCTCCTCCTGGATCGAACGGTCCCTCCGCAGGAACATCCTGAGCAGGTCGCTCCGGCTCAGCACCCCGATCAGCCGGCCCTCCGCGTCCACGACCGGCAACCGCTTCACGCGGTGCCGTTCCATCAGGCGGGCCGCCTCGATCGCCGTCCAGGAGGGACGGGCCGTCACGACGGGGCTCGACATCATGCCCTCGGCGGTGCTCGCCCCCCCCTTCGTGGTGTGCCGCCGCAACAGGTCGGCCTCGGAGACGACGCCCACGGGCCGGTCCTCCTCGTCGACCACCGGGACGGCGGTGACACCGTATTCGTCGAGGAGCCGCGCGATCTCCTTGAACGACGTCCCGCGCTGTACCGCGACTGCGGTGGGCGTCATCAGATCGGCGACACTGCGGTGCCTCATCGTCCGCTCCGTCCCTTCTGCGTTCCGGGTTCCATGGTCCCGCACCGGGGGACCTCCTGGCGCGAGGGGGTGTCGGTCATGCCCGGAGGCCGGGCCGGACATGGCCGGAAGCGGGGCGCGACAAGGGCTTGTGGGCGCGACACACCCGTGGTTACCTCCGGTAAGTCTTCGTTGCGCCACGGAAGAAGGACCCCCATGCCCTCTCCTCGCACGTCCGGGACCCGCCGCTGCCTCGGGGCCTTCGCGGCAGCACTGGCCCTCGTCGCCGCGTCCGCCGGGGCGGGTGCGGCCGTCGTGCCGGACGCCGTCCCCTCCCCGGCCGACCTCCAGCAGGTCATGTTCGTCGGCAACAACTGGGACGGCACGGCCGACGTCATCGCCGACCGGGGCGACCTCCACCGCATCGGCCGGGTCAACGTGATCCCCGACAAGGCGGAGCGCCTGCGCGAGATCCATCTGAACCCGGTCAAACTCGCCTTCTTCCTGGGCATCCGCAGTGGGCCAGGGGAGGGGCACGACCAGTTCGTCGACGACATGTACGCGACTCCCGATGGCTCCGCCATGGTCGTCTCCCGCCCCAGCTTCGCCGACGTCGTCTCCGTCGACCTCCGGACCGGACGGATCAACTGGCGCTTCCCCGTGTCCGGTTACCGCGCCGACCACATGGCGGTCTCGCCCGACGGAACCCGGGTCGCGGTCTCCGCCTCCACCGCGAACACCGTCCACGTCCTGGACGTCGCCACGGGGCGCCAGCTCGGCTCCTTCAAGACCGGCGACAAGCCCCACGAGAACGTCTTCACCTCCGACGGCCTGTTGTGGAACATGTCGATCGGAGAGGTCACCACGGCCCTCGACGCCCCTTGGCTCGACTGGACCAAGGGCGACCGGAAGATCACCGTCGTCGACGCGCGCACCTTCGAGACCGTCCGCGTCATCGACATGCGCCCCCGCCTCGACGCCTTCGGGCGCGGGGACCTCTCCGACGCCGTCCGGCCCCTCGTCTTCACCCCCGACGAGAAGAAGATCTACTTCCAGGTCTCCTTCCTCAACGGATTCCTCGAGTACGACGTGGACGCCGACCGCATCACCCGGCTCAAGAACCTCCCGGGCAGCCCGACGACCGACCCCGACCGCACCACCTGGGTCAACGACTCCCGTCACCACGGCCTCTCCGTCAGCCCGGCCGGAGACAAGCTCTGCGTCGCCGGGACGATGGACGACTACGCCACCGTGGTCGACCGTGCCAGCCTCCAGGAGGGGCCGCTCGTCCCGGCCGCCAAGCCGTACTGGGCAACGGTCAGCGGCGACGGCCGGTCCTGCGTCATCTCCGAGAGCGGTGCCGACCGGGTCACGGCCATCGACTTCGCCACCGGCCAGCGGGTGGCGAGCGTCGAGGTCGGCGACCACCCCCAGCGGGTCCGGCTCGCTCATGTCCCCGCCGACTGGACCGGTCCCTCCGCAGGCTGACGGACCCCACCCACCCGAACCCATCCGAAGGACACCGTGAAGAGGACACTCCTGGGGGCCGCGCTCGCCGCGGCCCTCCTGGCCGCCGGAACCACGGCGGCACCCGCAGCCCCCGCCTCCGGGGAAGCGCCGGTCATCCCGGCCCTCGCCGACACCTGGCAGCCCCCGCTCCGCACCCAGGGGCGCTACGTCATCGACGCGAACGGCGACCGGTTCAAGCTCAAGTCGGCCAACTGGCACGGTGCACAGGGCTCCTGGGACGGTTCGGGCGACCGCACCGACCCCGCCCGCCACCACGACGGCGAGAAGTCCGACCAGCTCCCCCTCGGCCTCGACCGCGCTCCCCTCTCCGACATCCTCGCCGACTTCCACGCCCTCGGCATCAACAGCATCCGCCTGCCGTTCTCCAACGAGATGCTGCACGACCAGCGCCCCGTCCCCGACGCGGCAGTCGCGGCCAACCCGCAGCTGCGCGGCAAGACCCCGCTCCAGGCCTTCGACGCGGTCATCGCGGCGACCACCGCCGAGGGCTTCGCCGTCGTCCTCAACGACCACACCAACACGTCCCGTTGGTGCTGCGCCCTGGACGGCAACGAGCGCTGGAACACCAGCCAGTCCACCGCCCAGTGGGAGAACGACTGGCTGTTCCTCGCCAAACGCTACAAGGACAACAAGCGGGTCGTCGGCGCCGACCTCTACAACGAGGTCCGACGCACCATCACCGATGACGCCAACTGGGGTTGGGGCGACGGTCACGACTGGTGGACGGCCACCCAGCGCCTCGGCGACCGCCTCCTCACCGAGGTCAACCCCGACCTCCTGGTCATCGTCGAGGGCATCAACTGGCAGGGCATTCCCGCCGACGGGCTCTTCCACTGGCGGCCGACCCTCGAACCCGCCCGCACGCTCTCGCACACCCTCGTCGCCTCGAACAAGCTCGTCTACTCGGCGCACTTCTACGGCTACACGGGTCCGCAGCACACCGGCGCCACCGGCACCGGCGAGACCCATGACTGGCGCTATCAGGAGTTCTCCCGCGACGAGCTCTTCGAGACCCTGCGCCGTCAGGCGTTCTTCGTCGCCGCCGACACCGGCCGGCACTACACCGCCCCGGTGTGGATCAGCGAGTTCGGCATCGGGGCGGACGAGACGAATCCCCAGGCGCGGGCCTGGTTCGGCCGCTTCGTCGACTACCTGATCGAGAACGACACCGACTTCGCCTACTGGCCCCTCGTCGGCCACACCGGCCACGGGCGCTGGAAGCTCCTCGACTACGACTCCGAAGGCCGGCGCTCCGGCATCCTCGACGGCGACGACTGGCGCGCCCCGGACTGGCGCCGACTCGTCACCGCGCCCGGGCTCACCGGCCCCGTGCCGGCGGCCGACGTCTGGGACATGCTGAACCTCGACCACGCTGACGCGGTGCAGTCGCTCCGCACCCGCTCTCTGGGCGACTGGGACCGCGGTGCCCGCAAGGGAGTCTGCCCCGACGGAGAGCGGCTCATCGGCCTCGCCCACCGCGACGGCCGCGGCCTGTGCACGGATGCCGGAGCCGCCCGGCTCGTCGACGGGGCCGGCGGCTTCACGGTGGTGACCGACGAGCGCCACGTCAGGGAAGGCGACTGGGCCGGGGGCTACACCAAGCTCCAGTGCCCGCGCGACCAGCTCATGACCGGCTACAGCGTGCGCGGGCAGGCCGTCTCCGCCGTCCTCTGCGCCCCTGCCGCCCGCCCCCTGCCGGTGACCGGCCGCACCGTCTGGTTCGACCGCGGCGACGACCGTCCGGCCGGCGAGCCCGGCGGGGAGTTCGCTCCGGGCAACTACAAGGGCCAGTGCGCGGTCGGGGAGTACGCGGCCGGAATCGCCTTCACCGGCGCCTGGGCCAAGGGCAAGACCCCGGACGCGTTGCTCTGCCG